>JAZUCR010000637.1:0-2860 GCA_045639225.1 Victivallales bacterium | reverse complement strand
CGGGATCTCGAACTTCCAGTTCTTGTCGGTCAGATAGTACCCGCGCATGCCGTTGTCGAACGCGATCGGGGCATGGTAAACATCTCGCAGATACTGCACGTCCCGCTGGATCGTTTTCTGCGAGATCGAATACATGCAGGTCGTATCAAGCATTTTCAGCGCCCGCTGCAGCTTCCGGTAATTTGGATAACTGTTTTTCCGCAGCATCGCCACCAGTTTCATCAACCTCGTCATTTTTGGAATATCGCCGGCCATGAATCCCTCCATTGAATAGTTATCCGTCTGCGCGGAGTATTATTTTTCCCCATCCGGCTGAAGAGAATAACTTTCCTCCGGTCCGATTGAGCATTGTTCACCGTTCCGGAAGAAATAGATATTGACTACGGACGGGTTTTCGAGTTTTTTTCCGTCGGCGGAGATTTTCAGTTTCCGGCAGGCCAGCACATAAGTTGCAATCTCACCCATCGTCGCATATATGATGTCTTTTTTCTGGCTCATCTTCTTACAGAAGTCTTCCATGATCTGCCAGTTGTCCGCTTTGGCAAATTCGTAACTGTGTCCCCAGATGAGCAGGACCGTCATCTTTTTCGGATTCAGCGCCAGATATTTTTCGGCCAGCTGACTGATCTTCTGGTTATGGTGTGCCTGCGGATTCCAGCGAAGGAAGTCTGCCGGCAAATCGAACGATCTGTTTTTTTGGACGGTTCTGGAATAGAGCAGATCCCGTTTTTTCATTTCCGCAATGACTTTGTCCGAATAACTTCCGTAAGGATAAGCATAGCCGAGGATTCTTTTCCCGGTGATACGTTTCCAGTTGGCGATCTCCTCGTCCAGTTCCTTTTCGAGTTTTTCCTGCGACAGCTTGGGCATCGATACGTGATTCGCCCCGTGTCCGGAGATCTCATGTCCGGCATACAGTGTCTTGATCTCGGCTTCCGTCACCCGGTTCTGCGGTTTTGTCTTCAGCCATGCGGAAGGAATGTGGAAAGTTCCTCTCATTCCATATTTGTCGAAAATCCCGACCAGTTTCCGGTCGGCGATATTGCCGTCGTCGTAGCTGAATGCCAGCGCTTTCAGTTTCCAGCCGGGATAGGCGATCACGATCCCTTTTTCCTTCAGGATGTTTTCGACGTTCTCCGGTTTTCCTTCCGCGGCGCTGAGTGCGGCGGACCCCATGATCAATAAGACTGCTGCAAGAATGTTTTTCATTTTGTCCTCCGTATGATTCGTAAAAGTTTTTTATGCTGTTCTCAGGCATTCATTGCGTCCAGATGGTCGGCGGCTGTCATCAGCAGCACGCGGATCCGGTAATATTCGGACGGCTTGTTCCGGCGATGCCACAAAGCGGCAAAACGCGTTTCGAAAGCACGCAGCCGATCGGCGGTCTCCCGCGGCTGGGCGCCGGGATATTCCAGAATGGCGCCCATTGCTTCATGCATCAGAATATTCCCGCGCAGTCCGCAGAGGATCTCTTCCTGAGCGAGCGGATCGAGAAAATCGGACTGACGGAGCGTTTCGAGGATCTGTTTTTCCGCTTTTTCAGCGGTTTTCAGATATTTTCTGAGTGCAGCCGGCTTGCTGATTTTCCGTAAATCGTCGAGAAGCTGCTGTTTTCTTTCCTCCGGAATGCCGGGATCGAACCGGTTTGCCAGATTGCCGTAACCGGCAACCGCGGCGGCACTTTCCGCGCGCCAGGCCTTGACGATCCGGTTGGACCGGTCGCCGAATTCGACGGTCGAAAATGTGCGGTCGAACGAATCCAGATCCATCGCCGCTTTGCAGTTCCAGGCGGCTGCTGCTCCCAGCGCCAGACCGTGATACGAACAACCCAGCAGATTGACGTGGCCGAAATCTCCCCAGTCGGTATTCAGCAGTCCGACGGCTCCGAATTTCAACCCGCGGGCGGCGTAATTGACAATGTTCTGCGATGCCGAGTTGATCCGGTTCAGAAACGCATTCCAGCCGGAGACGCCCGGACAGACATAAAAATTCAGACCGCTTTTCTGCATGATCTTCGTGTCGCGACGGTTCGCCTCGGCCGAATAATCCCATTCCAGCGGGATGGTGTCGGCCGGCAGTTCCCTGATGAGTTCCGGCGCTTTGGCGATAATGTCACCCCAGAACATGACCTGCTTGCCGTATTTCTTCACGGCGGCGATGATCTTCAGCAGGAAATCCACATAAAGTTTTTCGGCCGATCCCAGTTTGACGACCTTGGCGGCATTCTTCCCTTTACCCAGATCGAAAGTTTCATCGCAGCAGATATTGAAATAGGAACTGCTGAACAGCGGCAGGAATTCCGCCAGCATGTCTTCCACCAGCCGGAGAGAATCCGGATCGGAGGCGTTCAGCGTGTAATGCGCCATCCGGTCGCGGAAGGAAAACGGCAGGGCCGGCGCATCCACATCCAGCTCGTTCAGATGTTTTTTCCGCTGGCTGCGCAGTCCCATGTAGAAATGACCGAACGTGCTGAGGGACGGGACCAGGTCGATATGCCGTTCGCGGCAGTAGTGATCCAGCCGGATGATCTCTTCGGCGGTCAGCGGGTCGGCGCCGCTCCACATGTCCGAATGCCGCGCAAAGGCGAAGGTGTGTTCGATATACAGCTGCAGCTGGTTCAGTTTATAGTAAGCAAGTTTGTCCGCCAGCTTGAACAGCGTTTCCAAAGTCGGGATCTTGCCCCGGGTGCAGGCGTGGTAAAAACCGCGGGCGGGATAGTCCGGTGCATCGTCGATTTTCAGCACGGGCAGTTCGGTCCCTTCGGTGCGGACCAGCTGACGCAGGGTCTGCAGACCGTAGAACAGTCCTGTTTCCGACGTGGCTGTAATGCTGATTTCTCCTTGAGCTGTTGTGAGCTGAT
>JAZUCR010000636.1:0-2728 GCA_045639225.1 Victivallales bacterium | reverse complement strand
CCGTTTCCGCCAGCAGTGCAGAGACTTGTCGTAAATCCGGTTCAATTCACAGCCGCGGTCGGCCAGCAGATGCCGGTAGCAGCGGCGGATCGGATAAAAGATCACCATGCAGCCGCTGTCGGTCAGATTCCGCGGCACCGGCTTGGTCGGCGGTTCCATCGTCGCGGTGCCCTCGTAGGACAGCGTATCGAGCATGACCGGACGGTCCAGATGCCGCTGCAGATAACTCTGGATCTCCGAAAGCAGCCTCAGATTCTGGTCGGAACCATTGCCCATATCGGCGCAATGCGGACAGGAGCAGGTCCTGCCCCAGGTATCGAAGCCCCACAAATCCAGAATGTCGATATCCTTCATCTCGTTTTGCAGGATAGCGCAGATCTTCGCGGACAGCCACCGGATCATCTTCCGGTTGGACAGACATAACTGAGTCCGGGTCGCCAGCTCTTGGCTCCGTTTGCCGTCGGCCGGCAGTCCATACCATTCCGGATGCGCTTCCCAGAGGGTGCGGCCGTCCTCCATCGGCACATCCGGCGCCATGATTTTTTGCAGGAGATGGCCGCCCCGCCGGGAAAGCATGCCGAGTTTATCCGCAAATTTGCCGGTCGCGGCTTTGCGGAACACCACATTGATCCGGTTGCGCGAAAACCAGCGCAGCAATTCCATCGAATCGTCCGATTCCCGATACTGGTCGATCATCCGGTAACGGAACGACGGGGTGAATTTCCCTTTTGCCTTCAGGAAATCCAAAGTCGGATCATCCGGTGCGGACTCGCCGTAAATGCCGGGTTCAAGCCAGCGCCACCCCTGGATCCGCAGCAGTTCATAACAGCCGTTGAGCAATCCACTGCGGCCGTATCCGATCACCCGGATTCCGTTTTTCGCCGGTTTCAGCTCAAAACTGCCGAAGAATTCATTGCCCTGAATCTCCAGTTCGATGAAGGGACCGGCTCCCGACGCAGTTTCGGCAACGGTCAGCTCGTAATCCGGCAGACTTTTCTGCAGGAAATACAGCAGTTCGCCCGCGGCATAGCTCGCGGTGCAGCGGGCCCCTCCGGAGAGATCGCTCCGGAAATCGATCGAGTTCTCGGCTTCCGCCCAGACTCTCCACATCCGGGCGGCTCCGGGATAATGCAGGCCTATCGTCAGACGGTTCATCATGCTACCTCGGAAATCAGCTCACCACACCGGATAAAGATGGTGGATCCGGTGACGGTATTTGTCATGAATGGGTTTGTTGTGCTCGTCGCAGCCGGGGATGTTGTTGCTGACCCAGATCTCTGGCGTGCAGCCTTTTTCCTTGATCATCCGGATGGTCTCCGCCATCATCAGGTTCAGCGTGAAACAGGTCAGCGTGGTCGCGGTCGGCGCAAATTCTTCCGGGATATCCGGCAGTTTCAGGATCGCATCCGGATACGGCACATGGTTGTCGATCGCGATATCGGCGTAATCGTTGATGTTCTTTTTGTTCGGATGCCGCCAGATAAAATTCTTCGGCACTTTCTGCGCGAATTTATGCGCATTGACCGTGATCAGCTTCACGCCGCGTTTCTGCGCTTCGATCGCCACATCCACCGAAACGATGTTCAGCCCGTAGAAATTGACCAGGATCAACACATCGTCCTTGTAAACCTCATAGAAATTCAGAATATACGGGGCCAGTCCGGTGACCTTGGCGGTGGTCGGTCCGGCGGTGATGATATTGGTCCCGACCGGAAACAGCGGATTCACCTGCGCCAGTCCGCCGGCCCGCCAGAAGATCTCCATGGCCGCGATCGCCGAATGGCCGCCCGCTCCGAAAATATTGATCAGCCGTCCTTCATTGACCTTGTCCGACAGCAGATCGGCCGCTTTCAGAATGTTTTCTTCCTCTTCTTTTGCGATTGTCTGCATCAGACCCGTAACCTCGGCCGTGTATTCACCGATCAGTTTGCTCATGGGGTTCCTCCTTTTTTCCGAACTGCAATTACGGCGGGAAATCCCGATGGCGTTTCCCGCTCCATCCGCAAATATATTGTCTCTGCGGCAATATGCAACCAAGTTTTACCGCATTCAGACGATTTTCCGTAAAGATATCTTATTATGAGAATTTTCAGCCGGCCGTTCAGCCATCCGGGCAGTCAAAAAAAATCCGCAAACCTGCTTCATTCTGCGGGTTTGCGGATGCTTTGTTAACCGTTCTGAACCGATTCTATTTCCGCAAGGGGATCACGCCGGATTTGAGATCCGTCCAGAGCGTGCCTTCGCCGGCATAGATCACCTGGAGTTTCAGGGCCGGATTCAGCGATTCGACCAGCTTCATGTCCGCCAGGATCCCGGATTTTCCGAGAGCCTCGGATTTCATCCGGACGCCCTTCGCGGTCTCGCTGCGTTTGATGAAGTCGGCCTTGACCTCGGTCTCGCCGGTGAGCTGCTGACGTTTGGCCTCGATCTCGGAACGTTTCAGCTGGATCTTCGCCACATCAAGATCGGTCTGCGCCTGGATCAGACGCACCGACTGTTCCTGATTGGCCTGGATCTCCGCCACCAGTTTCTTGGTTTCCTGTTCGACTTCACGCCGTTTCTGGTCGATCATCGCGATCTGCGTATTGAGTTCCGCCTCGATCTTCGCCGTTGCCTGCAGCGCAAAGTTGGTCAGGTTCTGTTCCTTGGCCAGACTGGATTCCTGGATCGGCTGGAGAATGTTGCGCGGGATCGCCACATTGCGGATGATCGCATTGTGGATGATGAT
>JAZUCR010000635.1:0-6951 GCA_045639225.1 Victivallales bacterium | reverse complement strand
GGTGCTGACGCTGACCGAGGCGAAATATTCAGTCATCCACAACAGCTGCAAGGAACGTTATCCCGCGGACAAGGTGGTCGAGCATATCGTGCGGATCTTCGCGGATGAACTGGCGGCGCGCGGGAAACGTTTTGTGCTGCGGTCCTTCGGGTCCGTGGCGCAGGATTACGAGGATATTCTGGCGGGAGCCGCCCTGGCGGCGAAAAAATCCGCGTTCGAGATCGAAACCAAGATCACTCCATATGATTTCGATCCGTTCCTTTCGAACAATCCGTTCCTGCGGCATGTGCCGGGCACGACCACGAGCGCGGAATGCGACGGTCTCGGAGAATTCCTCGGGTTCGGCAATTTGCCCAGCGAAACGGTGGAAAAGATCGTGGAATATGTCCGGTATGGTCAGGAACATCAGGTGGACCGCTACGTGATCCGGCTGGACCGGAAAGGCAATCCGATCTTCGACCGTTATATGATCAACCTTTATGCCTATGCCCGGGCGATCGATGAACCGGGGATTACGGCGGATCAGATCCGGAACGAATGGGCGGCGAGCCATTATCCGCCTTCCGCGAAAGAGCTGTTCCTGGAGATGGGACAGGCGGCGTTCAAGCTGGTGGAACGCACTCATTTCATCGCGCACAACGTGATGTTCCATACGTCCGAGCCCTGTCTGCGCTACATCAAAGCAGGCGGCATTCTGGCCTTGTTCAAAAACAACATCGACCTGCATCTCTGTGCCGACGAGTGGGGCATTCTCAGCAACGGCCGGACCCCGGGCAGGGCGGCGATCCTCAAGGAAAAGGACGAGGCGGTCGCCATCGCGGAAAAATATTACGGTCTGATCGCCGGACTGAAACGCGAACCGGGTTATGAACCGGAATATATCTGGCGTGAAAAACTGTGGCTGAATGCGGTGATCGCCGCCCGTGCGATCCGTGAATTCGTCCGCTGCGTCTGCGCGTATTTCGAGGATATGAAAAACGGCGATCCGGACTGTGCGTCACTGCACCGCACCATCGACGCGGCCAAAACCGAACTGAAAGCACTGGAAAAGCTGGCGGAAAAACAGGCCGCGCTGCCGACGGAATTCAAGGACGGGAAGCGTCATTATGTGTTCAAGCAGAACCAGTCGCTGACGGAGGTTTACCTGAAACCGTTCACCCAGATCTGCGATGAACTGCCGGTCGAATACCAGGCGGAATTCCGGGCGTGGAAGAAATATCAGCCGGGCACTGCCGACTGCGTGATCTGCGGCGCGATTTCCAACGACTGGCGCTGCGGGCGGTATATGCACGCGTCGCATGGGGAAATGGCGGACGGTCTGCCGGTGCGGATCGTCGGCAACCGGGTGTTCCCGAACGGCTTCGTCGATATGGAAATGACGCGTCCGGCGAACGGCGGGAAGGTGCGGTTCTACGGCTGCAGTCAATTCGCGCGTGACTTTACGGTCGAAGTGGACGGACAGCGGACGACCTGCCGGTTCGATGATACCTGGCAGGTCGAGCTGCCGGTGAAAGCCGGCTCCGGTCCGGTCAGGATCCGGCTGGAAAAATGCGGACGGGAATACCCCGCATTCCACGCCGTGGTCACGCTGTAAACTGATGGAATATGATTTTCCGGAGATACTCCGTTCGGGGAGTATCTCCGATTCCCATTCGACCGTTTTTATTTAGTCGGGGAAGTAAAACAGATGCAGGCGCCCACAATGCCGGCGATCAAAAAGATAAATCCCAGATACACTCCAGGCGGAACGGATACGCCGTCAGAACTCTGGGATATTGCGCACATGAGAATGCACAGGATCAGTCCTGCAGCAATCGAAATGAATCCGCCTTTGACGCTCCTGCATTTGTTTTTCCGGATCGGTTCACCACAATGGGGACAAGTTCCCGCATTACTGGAAACCTGTTGTTTGCAAGCTGGACATTCGATTAATTTTGCCATTTTTTACCCTCCTTTTTTTGACAAAAAAACATGCCTTCGGACCGCATGGTTTATTCGATCGTGCAGACAATGCCTTTTTTGCGTGATTCCTCCGCCGCGAAAACCATCAGATGGCTTTCCAGTGTTTCATCGATGCCGGTAACGATCTGCGACGGATCGTTTTCGGATACCGCGCGGACGAAGGCATCGATGATGCCGAAATCCCCGCCGCCGTGACCGGTCAGAATGCCGCCGTCGTTGCTGATCTGCGTGTCGATTTCGCGGGTCGAGTCGTCGAGAAATCTGCGGACGGTGATTTTGACACTGTCGGTCTCGATCTGACCGAGCGAACCGAAGATCCGGGTTTTGCGTCCGGAATGGAAATTGAAAGCGGTCATGGTCATGGAGGCGGTGGTTCCGTCATCGAACAGCAGATTGACCACCTGATTGTCCACCACATCGTTGTCGCAGGCGTAGACGCAGCGTCCGTAGGGACCTTTTCTCAGCGCATCGGCCAGGGTTTTCGCGGTCACTTCCGGAGTCAGCACATCGACCGGCCACAGCTTGGCGCCTTTGCAGAAACGGTCGCGGAAATAAATCTTCAAGGCGGAGTAGGGGCAGGCAGACTCGACTTCAGGGGGACAATCGCAGCAGCGGTCGGCGGCGCCTTCGGGTTTTTCCGAAGCGCGGAAATGCCGCAGGGACCCGAAAGAATGGACGGCCTTGCAGGGCTTGCCCATGATGCCGCGCAGCCAATCGATGTCGTGACAGGATTTGGCCAGCAGCATATTGCTGGATTCGGCCTCGTTGCGCCAGTTGCCGCGGACGAAGGAATGAGCCTGGTGCCAGTAGCCGACCGGCTCCAGATGCTGGATGGAGATGATTTCACCGATCTCGCCGGATTTGAGGATCTGCTGGAGCATCCGGGTGTAATTGGTGTAGCGGAGCACATGGCAGACCGCGAAAAACACTCCGGCTTCCTTGACTGCGGCCACGATATTGCGGCAGGCTTCCGCGGTCGGCGCCATCGGTTTTTCCAGCAGAATATGATATTTCAATTTGGCGCAGGCGATGGCGGGCGCTTCATGCATGCTGTCCTGCGTGCAGATCGCCACCGCGTCGCACATTTTCGGCTGCGCACAGAATTCCTGCCACGTGCGGAAACACTTTTCCGGGGGAATGTTGTATTTTTCGGCGAAATGGGTCCGGCGGTAATCATCGGGATCCGCGACGGCGACGATTTTCAGCCGGTCGGGAAAATGGGTTGCGAATTTCGAATAGCCGTTGCCGCGCGCACCGGCGCCGAACACTGCCATGGTGACAGGGGTTGACATATAAAAATACTCCTTCCGAAAGATTGATTTTCAATGATAGTGTAACATAACCCGAAATCGGGGAAATATCAACCGTGAAAGCTCATTTTTCCGGAAAAACGATGCGGCTGCCGGAATTACTTTTTCCCGATTTTTTCCGCCAGCAGATAAACCGGTTCCGTGTAATTCAGCTGCCGGTTCAGAATGATCCCGTCCGCGGTCTTTTCCGCCGGAGCGTCCTGCCAGAGTCCGTTCCGGTCCATCATTTTGAAAACCGTATCGTTCCGCCAGACTGCCGGGAGATGCACTTCGAGTTTTTCCACCGGATCAGGGCAGAGGTTGATGCAGGTCAGTACACCATAATAATCCCGTCCGGCCGGAGCTTCGTTGACGATCAGACATACCCGGGGTTCGTTTTTGACGAAAGGCAGGAAATCGGAACAGCGGCAGATCAAATCCTGAAACAGTTTCTGCCGCCGGTAATTGTACAGACTGCTGGAAGCATTGCCGTTCATCTCAGTGGCGTAAACGATGATTTCCCCGCCGAGCCGGTTTCGGAAACAGGTCATTCCGGGCGCCATCGGTCCTTTGCGGAAGGCCACGATCTCCGTGATCTTCCGGCAGGCAGGATCGGTCACTTCGAGTTTATATACATTCCCGTTTCCGCCGGGAGAAAACACATCCCCCCGAGGCATATTGCGTCCCTTGCATTCCGGAATGAATTCCGGATCGATGATCTCCCGGGCTCCCAGGTCGAATTTTGCATTGTTTTCGATCAGCAGGGATTTGACCTCGACTCCCAGGTATTCGCCGTAACCTCGTTCACACAGCACTTTTGCGGCCAGACCGTCCAGAAAAAGACCTTTCTTCGAAAGATATTTCAAGATGGTCCGGTCGTCGGCAAAAAGCAGCTGGTTTCCGGATATGCAGGCGATTTCCGCATCTTCCGTGGTGTATGGAATACCCATGGCGGTAAGAGATTCGAGCCAGGCTGCCCCGTGTTTGGGAAAGTTGGATGCTTCGAACGGGTCATGATGGACCTGAATGCCGCGCACTTGGCAGCCGGAAACTTTCGCCCGCAGGGAATTGAACAGACTGCGTTCCTCGGCAAACATTTTACCGTAGGCTTTTTCTTCATTCGGATCATCCAGCATCTGCTGGGTCTGAAAGATCGAACCGTCGTAACCGTAAGAATAGACGGCACTCATGAACACGCGCATGGCGCTGGCGGAAACATAAAACCGGGTATGGGGATAAGAATCGCTTTCATGATAAAAACCGAAATTGCCGCGGATATGCTGCCTGTAATACAGACAGTTGAACAGCTGGGCGGGGATCCGGGAGATATGTTCGGCGCCATAGTAAGTTCCGAAGAACCGGACCCACGGCGTGTGATGCGGTCCGGCCAGCGCGCGGGCCACGGCCTCGATGCTGTCGCCGTCTTTGGCGCTGCAGCCGGGCTGGTCGCAGCCGATCGAAATTTCCGGCATGACGCGGTCCGCCGCTTCCCGGATCTCCGCTGCAAACTTGACCAGCGAGTCCCGCTGCAGCACCTGATAACGGCGCAGGAGTTCCCTGGATTCGACCGGCGATTCCGTGAACAGTTTCTGCAGCTCTTCCCTCGAATAGAAACGGCCTTCGCGTTCGGCAAATTCTTCCAGATGACGCTGGCAGAAACAGCCGGGTCCGCCGTGGCAATTCATTCCGAAATCGTCTTCGGTCAGTAAAAAATCCGGTCTGCAGATGTTCAGGACTGCCGCCACGTCGTCCGCGAATCTCCTGCGGTATTCCGGGTCCAGCGGACAGGTGGAAAACGGGGCTTCGGTCCCGTTCAGCCGGACGATCCTCGTCAAGCCCGGAGTCGGTCCGGATTTCAAAGTCAGCGTATGCCACCAGCCGCAGCGGATGTGAGCCGGCAGAAGTTTTTTTATCTGCAGAAACATTTTCGCCCGTTCGATAAAGAATTCCGGCGGCGGATAGGAGATGCTCCGCCAGCCTTTGGACGGCATGGACAGAGCAAATCTGGTAAAACCGAACAGCCGGTTCTGCTCGAGAATGTCCGAAACCGTGCTTTCAACTGTTCCACAGTCGGATTCGAGTGATACCGGAATGATAATATCGAGTTCCTGCTTGTTCATCGAATCAATCCTTTCCTGTTTCTGCTGCCAAAATTTCAGGATCTGTCCAACCGGAAATGCAAGGCGGGACGGTTATTTGATGAGCATGGCGCCGTAGGCTTCCGGATTGCTCCAGTTTCCGATTTTCGCGGCCGGCGACCAGGTGGAATTCTCCTCCCGCTTGTCAGTCAATTTGCGGGCCCGGACCAGATTGAAACGGAAATTCTTCTGCATTTCCGGAGTCAGCGGAAGGTTGATTTCCAGTCTGCGCTGTTTGGGCCAGATCCGGTTCGAAATGGTCAGTCCTTCGATTTTTTCCCATCGATCCGCCTGGCCCGGCACGATTTTTCGGGAAGTATACCGTCCGGAGGTCGAAACGACGATTTGCCGGATGGGTTCGGAGCCGAAGGCAAAGAACAGTTCGATGGTGTCGTCGCGCCAGAGGTCCTTGTCGTCCGCTTTGGGATTGATTCGGACCAGTTTGGAATCCGGCTCATCGGCAAAGATGACCAGAGTCAGTTTTTCCTTGTCGCGTTTCATCCGGAATTTCGTTGCCGCGGTAATGTTTTTATGCCGGTCGGCGCTGACCAGATTCTGCCAGGCCGTCCAGCTGTCCCTTTTGAGCCTGAGCTGGAGGGTCATTGCTTCGATATTGATGACTTCTTTGCGTTCTTCGACCATGACGCTGTAAACCCATTTGCGGAAAGCTTTCAGCCGTTCGGTCTGGAGCTCATTGCCGGCGGTAAGTTTTTCGGCTTCACTGAGCATCGCATCGATTTTCTGCATTTCCTGCTGGGTATAAACCTTGGTCCAGGCGAAGATCCGGTTCTCCTTGACGACTTTATCCAGTCCGATTTCCTGCGAGCGGTCCTTGTTCGGGATCACACTGCGGTAATAGAAGATGAAGTTTTTCTCGAACCGTTCATAGATCTCCTGCATGATCTTTCCCGCGGGCCCGTACATGACCCGGCAGTAATCGGCAACGATCAGTCCGACATCCTGATCCGGATTCCAGAGCAGTTTGTTCTGCACATACTGATCGAGGGCGCGTTCGGTATGGGTCATACCGGTGAATTCATTGCGGATGCCGCCGATCCTGCCTTTCATGGCCTGCAGGAATGAGCCTGCCAGATGCGGATAGTTTTCCGGCACGCCGGGCAGCCGACGGGCAAAGTTTTCGCATTGATAGGTCCACAGCGGGAGATTTTCCGGACCGACCAGCTCGCCCCAGGTCTTGACTTTTTCCAGATCGGCCTGGAGAACGGCCGGACGCAGCATGTCTTTGATGCCGCCCAGGCAGATCCTGACCCGGATGTTCGGGGTCAGCTTGACCAGTTCCGGATAGCGGGTTTTCGGCGGATATACGAGCGTGGTGATGTATTTGTCCGGATGTTTGTCTTTCAGCTGGGCTGCCACGTAAGAGATCACCTGCCAGTAAATCTCCGAGTCATCGGGGCAGGGGTGTTTTTTGCGGAACTCATTGCATCTTTCACAGCGGCAGCGGCCGTCGTTTTTGGAGCCGTGGTCCATTGGGTCGATCATGAATTCCGTGGGGACATTCTGTCCTATCCATCTCTTGATGTGCGGCAGTCCGGCGTCCG
>JAZUCR010000634.1:0-2237 GCA_045639225.1 Victivallales bacterium | reverse complement strand
TCCGTGCCGCAATCTCCATTTTCTGTGTATAATTCAAATTTTATATATATTTCTTCAAAATTCTTTGGCGCCAACGGCAAAAATATTTCCGCGATTTTTTCAATTTCTTCACTGAAATTCACATCGTTAATCACTCTTTATTCTCCAATAATTTATATTTTCATTAATATTGCAGTATATTTCAAACACATCCGGACGGCTTGGAACATTTGAAAATGGCAAAGACTCTTTCGACCTTGCCGTTAGCCCGTCCGGTCGATGCTTCAGACTTGGCAGAAGCAGTCCGGATGCTGTTATTCAACCGTTCCACGACAGGCTCCATCCTGAATGTTGATTGCGGACAGAGTATGCTGTAACAAGAACGGAAGCTGATCCTTTGCTTGTCTGCCACTCCATTCGGAAGGCTCAATTCATATCCAGCGGGCTGAACCGTTTCCGGTAGGTGGCGGGGGTGGAACCTTCCTGTTTCATAAATTGACGGTAGAAGACCTCCAGAGATTCAAAACCGCAGTCTGAAGCCACTTCTTTGATCGTTGCTTCTCCAGCCGCTAAAAGCTGTTTGGCACGGGAGATCCGCAAACTCAATAAATATTGATGCGGCGAAACTTTCATATAACGTTTGAAAATTGAAAACAGGTACGGCTGGCTGATCCCCGCGACCTCGGAAATTTCATCCAGATGCAAATTGCTGTCAAGATGGTTCTCCATGAAATCAAGGGCAAGTTTCAGGGAATCCGGGTAATGTTCGCCGGGGTTCCGCTGGGGACCTTTGGCGTACCACAGCAGAGTGGAATACACCATTGCACAGAAAAGAGGATTGTTCTGTTCGCCCGCATGATAACGCCGGAACGCATCCTCAGCAAACGCAAGCAGCCGTTCCGTCTGTTGCGGGATCGTCACGCGCGGACAGGGGCGTTTCCCCTTTTCCACCTCGAACCTGAAAACATAACAGGAATAAGGATCATCCCCATGATAGCGGTGGATGGTATGCTCACCTTCCCCGTGCCAGAAAAGAGAACCGCGACCGTAAAGCGTATTTTTTCCATCCGGACCGGAAAACAAAGTATGCCCGCCGGAAACAAGTTCCAGATATTCCATATTCGGCTGAGCTTGGCTGGGTTTGATTTTTTCATTGGCAGGAGCTTTGAAAAAACTGATCATATACATCTTTTTTAAGGATGAAAGCATGTTATAATTTCCGTTAAAAGAAAATAGTTTTCGTTAATTGCATTTTCAAAATACCGTGTTATTTTAATAGAAGATAACATACACCGTCTTAATAAAAAGTCAACTAAAAAAAAGGAGAAATCTTCAAATGAAACCGATTGGTGTACAACTTTACTCTCTCCGTGAAAAAGTAGGTTATGATTTCGTGAGCGTTCTGAAACGCGTTGCTGAAATCGGCTACAAGTATGTGGAACCCGCCGGACTCTGGAATGTCCGTCCCGGCGAATTTAAGAAAGTTCTGGATGATCTCGGACTCAAAATGGTCTCCTCCCACACTCCCTGGGCCAGAGATCCCCACGTCCTCGGCGAAGTCATGGAAACAGCTCACACTCTCGGTCTGAACAAGATCGTCTGCGGTTACGGGGTCACCGATTTTGAAAGCATGGATGCCATCAAGCGCACCGCTGAAAACACCAATAAGATGCAGGAGATCCTTGCTGCAAACGGTTTCACACTCTTCCAGCACAACCACGATTTTGAATTCCAGAGACTTGACGGCAGAATCAAATATGAGATTTATAAAGAACTCTGCCCGAACCTGAAATATCAGATTGACTGCTTCTGGTCCACCAACCGCGGAACCGAAAACCCGGTGGATATGCTCAAGATCTTCGCAGACGACACTATCTCCATGCACATGAAAGACGGTTTTGTCAAGCAGAACGTCAGCGGCGACAAGATGGTCAACGGGATCCTTGACCGCAAAGTTGAGCTGATGCCCCTCGGACAGGGTGATCTTCCCATCAAGGAGCTGGTTGCAAATGCACCTGCCTCCGCCGAAGCGATCATCGTTGAACTTGACTACTGCAACGTTGAAATGTGGCAGGCTATCGAAGAAAGCTATAAATTCATGACCGGCAATGGTCTCGCAGAAGGAAATAAATAATGAAACGCACAAAAATCGGTATCATCGGCTGCGGAATGATCTCTGACGCCTATTTTCAGGCAGCAAAGAAATTCAATGTGATCGAAGTCGTTGCCTGCGCAGATATCGTTCCGGAACGCGCTGT
>JAZUCR010000633.1:0-7726 GCA_045639225.1 Victivallales bacterium | reverse complement strand
CCGGATGAATTCAAGAATCACTCCGGGGTGTATGTTTTCTATGCCCCGCAGATGTCCTGCCGGAGCAAAAGCGTGATCGAACAGGATGACCCGACCGCGCTGACCGGACGGTGCATCCGGCTCTATCATTCGGAAAAAGCTCCGGTCAAACCTTTCGCTTATCCGCTCCGGGGCGAATTTTTCAATTACGACACGTGGGGAGGCGGCGGCTGCGGACCGATCCGCGCCGGACAGCTGGCAAAACCGGGCTGGCAATGGGTGAAACTGGGAACGGTCAAACGTCTCAGCTCCTCCGGTCTGCTGGTCTTTCCCAGCTGGTCCCTGGGGATCGGTATCGCCGATGCTTTCTCCCGTGAACTCCCGAATCGGTTCGAATGTTACCTGCACCTGAAAGCCGAGGGAAAAGCATACCGGAAAGATGATCCTTCCAAAATCAATTCCCTGCTGCTGGACGGCGTGGTCCTGATCCGGACCGACCGGACCAAATAGACGACGGTTTCAGATCAGATGACAAAAAAATATCCGCCCGGCTGCCGGACGGATATTTTTTTGCCTGTTGATGGGATTTATTCTTCTTTCGAGTTGAAATATTCGAAATCATCGAATAAAGCGATGCCGGGCTGATTGGTGCGCAGACCGAGCGTGATCAGCATATAGGCACATTGCTGCCATTTGCCTTCCTTCGGGACACGGAAAGTCAGGACCATCCGTTTCCATTCATCGGCGCAGGCATCGGCTTTCATCTGTGCGCTCTTGCTGGGAAGCCCCAGGAAAATCCGCTTGGCGTTCTGCGCCTGGATCCCCATCGAGAGCACGGAGTCCGGTGTCAGACCTTTGGATTTCACGAAAACCGTGAAGGTGTATTCTTCCCCGGGTTTGACCGGGACCGCATACATGAAGCAGGCGCTGGGCTGTTTTCCGGCTTTGCTGTCGGTCTGCGAATGGATGGCGATCGCGCCTTTGGCGGTCCGTCCTTCGTCCGTTACATGCGAGGACGAACCTTTGAATCCCGCACCTTTCCAGAGCCCCCAGAGGACATGGTCGAACGCTTCGGCCACGCCTTCGGGCTGTTTCTTTTCCAGCTTGAAATCATCGAAGAGGATTGCGGCATCCTTGCCGTTATGTCCGCACAGCAGGACCTGAAGTTTTTTGGTTCCCGGCACGATATAGATCGGCAAGGCGATGGTTTTCCATTCGGAACCGCTTTCGACCTTAGTCGTGGAACAGGAGCAGGTGATGCCGTTCTTTTCATTGAACCCGTTCACCGATATGCTGGCAGCCACTTCCGCCTTGGGGTCGCCGTCCTGCTTGAAACTGACTTCCGCCCGGTACCAGAAGCCTTCTTCGACCGGGAAATTTTTGATGAACATCCCGGATGCCCCCGCGGGGTTGTCCGGCAGCATGACCAGACGCAGAGCTCCGGAGTTGTTTTTCCCTTTGTCCGCACTGCGTTCGTATTTGAATTTCGCCCCGGTTTTATGCCAGTTCCCCCAGATCCCTTTGTCGAATTGATCGGTTTGCGCGAATGCGGCAAATGCGCTTGCCGCCGTGATGACTGCCATCATTTTTTTCATTTCGGATTTTCCTTTTATGTTGATCGTTGAAGTTTTTAAAGCCGGGTTTATTTTTTCTGCAGTTCTTTTTCGTCCATTTCGAACTGGTCGAAGAGACAGGTGCAGTTTTTGCCCGTGCCGCTGAGCTTGACCAGTATCGAATCGCATTTCGACCATTTCCCGGAGGCCGGGATATCCAGTTTCAGGGTCAGCTTCTGCCAGTTCCCGGTCGCTTTCTCGACCGTGTCGGCGGAAAGATTGCCCTGATAGGCTTCCCGGATCTGTCCGTTCAGCGAAAGCACGACCTTTTCGCCCGGTACGGAATGTTTGGCCATGACCTGCATGATGTAGGTTTTCCCGGGGAAAACCGGCAGCGATTTGGTGAAGCAGCCGGTGCCGGTGGTCTTGTTGACCTGGATCAGACAGTTTTTTCCCTTGATCCCTTTGCCGGGAGCCGTTTTGAACTCGGTATCCCGTTTCGGCGCGGTCCAGCTGCCCCAGCCGCGGTCCATCGGCGCCTGCATCGGATAGGTCTTCTTCTGCGGGAAAACGACCATCTGGAAGGTCCGCGAACGGACGGTGGTTTTGAATTTGCCGTTGGTCACCTTGACCGGCTGCCCGTAATATTCTTCCCAGGCGGGGAAGGATTTGCCGCCGACGATTTTAGTCAGGTCCACGGTAACTTCACGTTTCCGGATGTCCTTGTTGACCAGGTGGATCAGATACCGGTTTTCGGGCGTCTTCCACCAGGTGACTTTCACTTCCGGATGCGACGAGGTGACCTCGTTCTGTTCATAGAAAAGATGACATTGGGTTTTGGGATCGAAGATCTTGTATTTCTCGAGGATATCCCACATCCGGCGGGTCGGCACGCCGGCCAGATAATCCCGAGAGATCTCGATGTCATACAGCTGGGTCATGCCGATCGACGCAATGGTGTATTTGAAACCGTCCGGCTTGAAATAAGCATAATGCTGCTGACAGATGTTCGGACCCATGATGACCGCGATCCCGAGCGTGTCGGAATTGAATTCGCTCCGGAAGCGCGCATCGGAAATATCATCCATCACGCAGTAGGGGTTGACCAGCGCCATGTTGCTGATGTCCTCGCCGGGTTCCCACAGGTCGGCCATGCCATGCAGGATCGGCATATACTGCCGTTGGGCGTGGCAATAGACATAGACGCCGTAACGGTGGGCGAGGGCGACGGTCCGGCGGACCAGGTTGCGTTTGGCCAGCAGCGTGAAACTGGAGATCGTCCGACCGAATTTGTCTTTGAATGCGCAGCCGTGCAGGTCATTGGAGCACTGCACGGAGCCGCACAGGTCGTAGCCGATGCACCAGATCTTGCTGATCATCGGATGTTCCATCAGTTTTTTGATGCCGTAAAGCTGATAGTCAGTGTGGCTGGTCGCGTTGCAGGTGGCGACCGAGTTGTAGCGGACCAGTTTGAAAGTGCCGTCCGGCATGGGCTTGTGATACGGCATGCGGTAACCGGAAGCACGCGGCACATCGCGGTATTTCCGGAAATAGATCGCCACCGGATTTTCTTCGGTCAGCGCGCCCGCTCCGCCGTAGAAATATTTCGATTTCGGCTGAGCGTTTTTCAGCAGTTTGGTCAGCGCAGTCGGATGCGGTTCATAGTTCCACACGCCGAGCGTGCCGGTGTTGCCGCCGCCGCCGAATACGGTCTTGGCATCCGCCCGCAGGGAATCCCCGCAGCGCAGTCCGCGCCGGTCCGGGATCAGCGGACGCAGAGGCGTGGCGATGAACAGCGAGGTGTAATCCGTGTCTTCCGGCAGTTTGACTTTTTTATTCACCATGGAAACGGTGCATTCACCGGTGTTTTTATCGGCGAAGAAGACCGGTTTTTCCGGATCGTAGATCCAGTTTGCGTCATGCGGCATGGCGTAGCAGAAACCGCCTTTGCGCTGGGAGACCAGCCAGAGCTGCTTGCAGATTTCCGGTCCGCGGTTCAGATGACTGCCGCCGAAGCCCGGATACAGATATTCGAATTTGCCCGTCGAGTTTTCCTGCACGGTCGGGACCATCAGGAACTGGCGGAAATCTTTTGCCGTCTGCCAGTTCAGTTTCAGCGACGAGATCTCCGGCTGACCGTGGAAACGGAAGACCGTGGTGATCAGTCCGTCATATTCGACCGTGGTGCGGTAGTCCAGTGTGAAATTGTCCCCTTTGCCGGTCCCTGTGTAGATCACTTTGGTGGTTTTCTTTTCGGTCTTTCCGGCTTTCCAGTCGGTAATGGCTTTGCCGTCCGCGAGAATGACCGGCGCCCGGTCGAGCAGATTCAGCCCTTTGACCGTGATGGATTCGGGGTAGGGGCCTTCGCCGAATTTATATACGCGGTTCCACACGGTCACCGTGCGTCCGTCGACCGCAAAATCTTTCCACAGCTTCGGAACTTCGTCCTCATCGCCGTACCCGTTGCCGATGAAGCTCAGGTCGGGCCGGTCGATGGTGCAGGTCACTTTGTCGCCTTTGTCCAGCCAGGCGGTCAGCGTATATTTGCCCGGCTTGGTGATGCCGGAGAAGTATTTGCAGTTCGAGTCCGGACCGAACGTCCAGCTGCCTTTGGTCTTTTTGCCGTCCGGCGCGGTCAGTTCATAGAACAGTTTCAGCTTGCCTTTTTTCAGCAGTTCCTTCGCATTGTCGGGTAGCGGCGAGAAATCCAGTTCAGCCTCGAGCTGATCGTATTTCTTTTCCGCGGGTCCGCGGTCCACGCCGTTCATGACAATGCCGAAATCCTGGATCTTTTCGGCGGTGCTGCCGGAGACCAGCCGCAGATACTGGTTGCGGACTTCGATCTGGGAGAGTGCGCGGCTGTAGATTTTGACATCGTCCACCGCCACATCATATTTGTGCGTGTCGCCGTAGAAACGTTTGCGGATGCCGATGAAGGATTTTCCTTTTTCCGGTTTCAGGTCCTTGGTCTTCGCCGCTTTCAGCGGCAGAGTCTTGGTCTGGAAATGTTTCCCGTTCACATAGATCGCGATCTCATTGCCGACCCAGGTGAGCGCGACCTGGTGCCACTGTCCCTTGCCGATGCCGGGCCGGGTGGCGACGACGCGGCCGAGCGTGTTCGGCGGCTCCGAGCTCCACCAGTCGAAATACAGTTCGTCGCATTCATAGAACTGCATCAGGATATGCCGCTGTCCCTGCTTGAACATCAGCTGCAGCAGTGCAATGTTGCCGCGCTTGCCCGGCTGACTCGGATTGTAGTCGCGGCAGCAGAGCCACATGGTCACCGTCCCCTGATGCGGATCGATGTTTCTCACCGCATCGAACATCAGGTCTTCGCCGGGTTCCGGACGGAATGCCGGCTTGCCGTCGAAACCGATCATCCCGCGCAGCAGCAGACCGACGTTTTTCATGTTGGTCGAAAACGCGTCTCCTTTGGCAAAATCGGCGTTCACGGTTCCCCGGTCGAATGTCGCCGCGAACAACAGGTCTTTGTCTTTCAGTTTGTCTTTGGTGTCAACGCTCTTGTATTGATCCGCTCCGGTCATGACCAGGCCCGCCAGCAGGATTCCGATGCCCAATGCTTTTTTCATGACTATCTCCTTATACTTTAAGCTTGTATCTTGCAGCTCGAAACTTTTATTTCTCTTTCGGTTCCCCCTGCTGTTTTTTGAGTTCGGCTTCCTTCTGAGAGAAGGCGGCGATATCCGAGAGGGAAACATTCCCTTCGACCTGACCGTTGTCCAGCGGATCGGCGATCCGGTTTTCCAAATCGCGGAACAGCCGCCGGATGTCGATGATCCCGCCGATCACGAACCAGAAGGTGGTGATGAATGCGGCGAACAGCGGCACTGCCAGATAGATGACGAAGAAATACCAGCCCCACCATGCCGGTTTCCACGGCGAGAAGATGTTCCAGATCACCACCAGCACGAAAGTGATCAGGAATTTGTAGATGAAGGAATAGATGAACACGCTCCAGGTGATGACCTTGTCGCCTTTGGAAAATTCCGGCGTGATCCCGATCATTTTCTTGAACACATTGCGGAAGGTCCACTTGAACTGTGTCTTGTCCTGGCCGTCGGTGTTGTAAATGCCGCGGTGCAGCATGCGGTCCAGATTGAACGGCCCTTTGTAGGTGACCAGCGAGCCGACCACATAGGCCAGCAGACAGAAGATCATGATGATGAAATTGATCTCGACCGAATTGATCGGGAACTTGTGCGCGGACATCCGCCAGACGATCCACGGTTCGAACGGCCCGGAGCAGGTCGACAGGAAATTCCCCACCGCGATTTCCCACTGGTTGGCGACGAGCCAGGGATAGATCAGCGACGCCCACGAACGCTGCAGGAAGATGAACGACAGCGCCAGCACCATGCCCGACACCAGCGAACTGAATGCCCCGGTGGTATTTCCGAACCGGCTGTACAGACCGAAAAACATCATCGGGCCCGCTCCGATCCACATCGAACACATGATCGTCACGAACATGTTCACATAATCCAGCTGCGCCATGAAGAACGACCCGATGAACCAGAACAGCCCGCAGCCGATGGTGGTGAGACGGATCGCCAGCACGTGATACTTCATGGAAATGCCTTTCTTCAGGAACGGCACCACGCAGTCCTGCGAAATGGTCTGCGCCGCACTGAACAGCCGCGAATCGTCGGTGGAAAGCATCATCAGCAGAATGAACAGCGCAAAGAGTCCGACCATGCCGACCGGAAGCAGATGCCGCAGCGTGACCGGCAGCATCATCTGATGGTAGAGCGTGAAGAATTCCTGATAATGCTGTTCCCCGTTCGGTGTGCCGCGCAATCCCTTGTGGACGACTTCCAGATGCGGCGTATCCAGATTGACGTCATGCGAAAGCGGCGCATCCTGCGGCCGGGTGCCGCCGATGATATGATCCCGCGGCGGCAGTTTCGCCAGTTCGGCATTGAGCCCGCTCTGCAGTTTCGGATCGTCCGCCGCCACTTCCCGCAGGACTTTCGCGCTCAGGTCGTTCCGGATCTCCCGCGCCTGCGGCGCCATGATCTGATGATTCAGCGTCGCGATCACCAGAATCACCAGCAGGATATACAGCACGGTGGAAAACATGCTCCGCCAGGTCCCCATGACGCCCGCCATTTTCTGTTCGTGCGGCGACCGCGCCGCAATGCTGGAACTGGTCCCCTGCCAGTTGCCGCGGTTGATGATCGTGCTGTAAACCGTCACCACGAGCGCGAACATGTTGAAGTCGCGCAGTCCGCGGATATCATACGGATTCAGAAAACTCTGTCCCGCTACCCGGTCGCTCATCACGGGCACGATCACCTCGTTCCAGGAGAATTTCATCGCAATGAAGATCGTGAATAGGATCAGCAGCGGATAACAGAAAAAGCCCTGGATGGTATCGGTGACCAGCAGCGAAAGCGCGCCGCCGAGATAACAGATGGTTACGCAAAGTGTGATCATGATCAGCGTCAGGATCAGGAACGTCGGGATCTTCATTCCGAACAGTTCGAAGGAATACGGCAGACCGATGTAATAGATCATGAACCGGGCCGCCAGCGCCGGACACATGCAGTTGGCGAGCAGTTCGGCAACCGAACGCAACGCCGACGCATAGATCCGCAGCGGACGGTTGTAGCGCATCTCCAGAAACTGTCCCAGACTCAGCGCCTTGGTTTCCCGGAAACGGTAGGTGACGAATCCGGTCAGTCCCAGCACGATCGACAGCGGCGCCAGGATCATGTTCCAGAAAGCCATGGCGAATCCCGTTTTGTAATGGGCCTCTGTGTAAGCCGATCAGGGTGATCACTGCCAGACCCTGCGCCACGTCGCCTACGGTCAGGACGTATCGGCCGGCCACCCGGCCCGCCGCCAGATAATCGGTCACTCCCTTGATGTACTTCCGCGAATAAAACCCCATGAACATTACAAAAATCATCGGGACGATCATAATGGTCCAATCGATCCAGCTCACCTTATCTCTCCATTGGTTTCAGATTTGTTTGCCGATCCCGGACCGGCCGGTCCGCGGGATCTTTTTGCGTGACGAATAAAAAAACGAGCCAATTTCAAAACGTTTTGGCTCTTCTTGTTAAAAAGTTGTTTTTTTCAGCGTCAAACCAATTTTGACGCATCGACTGTGATTTTTTCTTGAAAAAGTCACGAAAAATCATGTTTCATGGCATAAACCTCCTTACCAA
>JAZUCR010000632.1:0-3610 GCA_045639225.1 Victivallales bacterium | reverse complement strand
GAAACCCGGACCATGGCAGCCCATCCCGAACAGCTGAACCAGCAATATATGGATCAGCTGGAAAACACTCTTTCGGACTGTGCGCGCGAACTGACGCCGGACAAGTTCCGGGAATGCAGTGTCTTCTTCTATTCCTGCCAGTGCGATGAAAACCGCAACCGGCGTTATTCGGCGGGCGACAATCATGCCACCTTCACGCCGCACCGCCGTGAAGTCGTGCCCATCTGCACGGGATTTGCCGACAAGGAACTCGGGGGACTGGTGTTCATCGATACCGAAACCCATCTGCCGGCTTACGTGATCGGCAATTATGCCGCGCATCCGCTGGCGGGTCACTCGATCGGTCTGGGCGGACGACGCATCTCGGCTGATTTTCCGGGAGCTTTCCGCGACTACATCACCGCCAACACCGGAGCGGCTGCCATGTTCATTTCCGGCGCAGCCGGGGACATGGTGCCGAAGGAAGACGAACTCGGCGACGATGCCATGACCGGCATGGGCGTCCGGCTCGGGAAAGCCGCGATCGCCTATCTGACCGAAGCCTGCCGCAATCCGGCCCGTTTCGGTATGCCCGGAGCCAAAGTCGGCAGCAGCATCCGGACCTTCACCGTGCCGATCCGCAAAAAATACCGCAACAACCCGAAACGTCTGCCCGCACCCTATCTCGGCAAGGATGACGCCACGCTGGAGATCCAGTGCATCGCCATCGGCGACATCTGTTTCGTGGGCGTTCCCGGCGAACTCTGCGCCGAACTCGGACAGGAGATCAAATGGCACAGTCCGTTCCGCCGCACCTTCATCGCCTACAATTCGACCGCCTATTTCTCCTACATGGGACCCGCCAATTTTCTGGTGGCAGGCGGCTACGAGGGATCCAGTCAGCGGTTCACCGCCCGCGGCGGACTCGAGCTGGTGAAGACCGCTTCCGACGCGATGTTCGATCTGCGTGAGGAACTCTATCCGTCCTCCGGCGATGAAGAGCCCTACCCCGACAACTGTTCGGACAGTCTGGTCAACATCCTGCCAAACCGGTAAGAGCGTTCAGGAGATCCGTCATGGCTAATCGCTGGAGTCCCTATATTTCCATTATCCCGAATGTGCTCTGCGCAAACGGGGAAAAGAAAACCATTCTGATCCATCCCCGGCAGAAACATGTCCGCAAAATTCTGGATCAGATCGGGCAGATCCGGCTCGTCCGGATGGACAGTCCTGTGAAGGAATATTCGAAATGGACCCAGAATGCGGCGCCGCTGGATTTTCACCGGGCGGAAGCGGACGGAGCGCTGAGTTTCACGGCCGAAACTCCGGAAGAAGGCGAATACACGATCTGTCTCGGCAGCGTAAATGAAGAAGGCGTGTTCGTCGAACTGACCGCCTTTCAGATTTATGCCGTGCGGGAAGATCTCTACCGGCTGACGCCTTACAAGGGCGATTTCCACATGCACAGCCACTGTTCCGACGGACAGGAAACGCCGGAATATGTGGCGGCGACCAACCGGAAAACCGGTTACGATTTCATGTCCCTGACCGACCACCGGCGGTATGAACCCTCGCTCGCCGCCAGAAAAGCCATGGAGGATTTCGGCTGCGACATGCTGGTCTGTCCGGGCGAAGAAGTGCATCTGCCGGAAAATCCGGTTCATATCGTCAATTTCGGAGGCAAATCGAGTGTCAACCAGCTGGTGGACGATAATGTGGAAAAGTATTATGCCGAAGTCCGCGAATACGAAAAAAGCGTGCCGGAAAATTATGATCCGTCTATCCGCTTTCAGGTGGCGGCTTCGGAATGGACTTTCGACCGGATCCGGGATGCCGGCGGCATCAGCATGTTCTGCCATCCGTTCTGGCGGCCGCGCCATCATAACTATATCGGAGAGGATGTGATCGATCTGCTGCTGGATCGAAACAGATTCGATGTGCTGGAAGTGATCGGCGGCTTCTACCGTCCCGATACGGAATCGAATATGCTTTCGGTAGCCCGCTGGCAGGAGGAACAGTCCAAAGGCAAAACCATCCCAGTGGCGGGGATCAGCGATTCGCACGGCTGCGACGGCGACCTGACCGGCTGGTTCTATACCGTGATCTTCGCCGGGGAACTTTCATTCGACGCCCTGGCGGCGGCGATCCGGGACAACCGGAGCGTGGCGGTGCATTGGATCCCGAACACCTTCCCGATCGTGGTCGGGCCGTTCCGTCTGGTCAAATTCGTTTATTTCCTGCTGCGCGAAGTCTTCCCCCGGCACGATGAACTCTGCCGGATCGAGGGCGAGATCATGCGGCGGGCACTGGCAGGTGAAGAACCGGATGCCGCAGCGGAAATCGCCGCCCGCAAGGGCTCGGTCCGCCGGTATATGGATCGATGCTGGGGAAAATAACCATGGGAGATATTATGAACGACGGAATCATACTCTGGGAAGCGCATCGGGCCGGAGCAGGCGGAACGGAACTGCCGGAAAGCTGTCTGGCTGCCTTCGAATACGGTTGGGGACTGGGCGGACGTCCGGAAGCAGATGTCAATATCACCTCCGACGGGGTCATGGTTTCGCTCCATGACTCCACGCTGGACCGCATCGGGCGCAATCTACCGGAACATCTGAAAGGACGTCCGGTTTCCGAGATCACCTGGGCGGAACTTCAGACCGTGGATGTCGGCTGGGACGAATTCCCCGACCAGCATATCACTCCGCTGGAAACTCTGTTCGCCATCCTGAGAGACCATCCGGAACGGAACATGGTCATCGATTATAAGCGGGTGGAGGTCAAACTGCTGGCGGAAACGATCAACCGCTACGGAGTGGCGGGACAAATCACCTTTGCCTCGAACGACCGGGAACGGCTGCGCGAATTCAAAGCTTGCGCACCTGCCGGACGGACCAAAAACTGGCTGGGCGGCACGGCGGAAGCGATCATGGAAAAATTCGCCGTAATCCAGCAGAAAAACTTTCAGGGAATCACGGAAGTCCAGCTGCATCTGAACGATGCTCCGGGCGGGAAATGGAGATATGCGCTCGATCCGGAATTCGTGGCCCAGGCCCTGCAGATCACCCGGGACAGCGGAGTGCTGCTCCAGGTCCTGCCGTGGAAGTTCGAAAAAACCGACCTTTTCGCGATCCTCGACCTGGGGGTCCGGTCGTTCGCCGTGGATTATCCGAATAAATTCAAAAAATACTGTGCGGTCTATTTCGCACGTTGAACCAACCATAAAGGAGAAAAAAATGAAACTTCCGGACACCAAAATCGCCGTAACCCTGTTCAACCTGAGATACTACTGCCAGACGGAAAGCGATCTGGACAAGACGCTGGACAAGCTGTGCGCGATCGGCTATCAGGCGGTGCAGGTCTCGGCGATCCCGCTGGATGCCGCCGTGATCCGCAAGCAGCTCGATGCGCATAAACTGGCGTGTATCGCCACACACGAAAATTTTGCCTCGATGTGCGACACAGCCAAACTGATCGACCGGATGCACACGCTGGATTGCGATTTCGCCGCCATGGGTTCCATGCCGACCGAATACAGTGCCTGCCCCCATTTCCCGCGGCTGGACGAATTCATTTCCATCGTCAATGAAAAATGCGCGATCCTGAAGGAAGCCGGCATCCGGTTCGGGTA
>JAZUCR010000631.1:0-9117 GCA_045639225.1 Victivallales bacterium | reverse complement strand
CGGCGGTTTTGTCAAGGTCCGGGAAATGATCGATATGTATCTGGGCGAACCCGATGCCGAACCGCCGATGCAGTACCGCTCGATCTACGGCGGCGATATGGGGTGAATCAAATATTCTTCCGACCAGGAGCCGCCGGCCATGCAAGTCCCCTCCCGTCTCATCCAAAACCTTTGTCCGAAATATCCGCGTCCGGGGAAACTGAGCGACCCGGGGCGTGATTTTTCCCCGGAAGAACTTGAAGCTCTGATCCGCAAACCGGATGCCGGGCTGACCGAAACGGATCTGATATGTATTTTCCAGGGAGCGCTGCCCGCCGGGGAATATCGGGAATCGGTTTATTTCCTGCCCATCGCGCTGAAACATATCGCCGAAGGGAACGGAGAAGTCTCTTTGTGCGAAAATCTGCTCCGGTGGATGTCCGGTCAGCGTGACGATCTGATACGGGACGGGTTCTATGATGAACTGCTGAATTTCTTCGAATCACTGTTTGCGGAATTGACCTCGAAATTTGTCCTGGACGGCGATTATCCGCAAGGCTGCGCCATGGTGGAAACGATCATCGAGACCTTGAACGCACCTGAGTTCGAAGGAATGGGTGATTTATGGTTGGAAAAATATCCGGGGAATGCGGAGACCTATGAACAGGCTGCGTGGCTGGTTTATTTTCTCGAACATCATCTTTGCGGAATCGCCGGCAATTCGGAATATCTGAAACAAGTTGCCGGGGACAAATCGCTGCAGCGGAAAGCGTATGAAATCATACTACCCCTCGCGTTGAACGATGAAAAACTGCTGCTTTTCTGGAACCGGTATTTCGAACGCTGCGGGATCGGATGAAAAAGCCGGGCAACTAGGAAGACTAAGAATACTGGGAATACTAAGAATACTGAATTCCTTACCAACTTGTTGTTCCGGTGTGTTCAGATCTTTTTATTTCTCGTTTTTAATCGGGCTGAAAACATCTGTTCCCTGAAGCCTCCTTCCGATAAAAACTTCTGCTCCAGCGCATCAAGCTGGGCTTGAAGCAGATAATCTTCCTGATGGAGGAAAACGATTGCCATATTGGCAACGGTTTCGGCCGGGCGGCTTTTGGCCAGATCGACAAACCATTGATCCGGAACCGTATGATCGGTTGACTTTTTCCGCAGGAATCGGACTTCTTCGGAATCTTTTTCCCATTGCCGGTAATTTCGTACCCTCAGAAAATCTTCGTAATCCAACAATAACTCCAGAAAACTGGCTTTCGCAACATTGGTCAGCTTTATCGCGGTTTCCATGGAGGTAACCCGGGATGCACTGCCTTCCGCGATATTCTGTTTGCCGCTGCGGGCTGCCTGGATCATCTGATCGATTGTCCGGTCGCCTTTGGATAAAAAAGTATGGGCAAAATGAAAAGTCAGATCGTAAATAATCACAGCTTTGCGGAAAGTCCGCAGCGTCCTGACATCGCCTCTGGGCGAAGTCAGATATTTATCATCACCAACCATTCATTTCTCCCAAAACTTTTATTTCCCAGTATTCTTAGTATTCCCAGTATTCCTAGCTCTTTCAGTCTTCCCCGTCTTCCCAGTTGCCCGCCTTATTCTTCTTCCATGGTCCCTGCCCAGTATGCCTGGACATTGCAGTCGATATCCCCTTCACACGCCACTTTGATTACAAACGGCGTTTCTATCCCGGACGGAACGGCCAGGATCATGCGGTGATAATCATATTCCGGATTGCTGTTCTGGCTGAACGGAACTGCGGTCCCGCTGCCTAGGATCTCTGCCGACCGGATCTTGTTCCTGATCCCGTAAAAACGCAGTTCGCCCGGATCCTGGAAACACCAGAAATAAAGACAGTTTTTCTTCATGGTCACATGTCCCCAGCGGTTGTCCGGGTAGGGGATGGGCAGGTCGCGCGTGCCGTAAAGGGCTTCGCCGTTGACTTTGAGGAATTCTCCCACGCGTTTCAGGATGGTCAGACTTTCCGGCGGGAATTTTCCGGTCCCGTCGGGTCCGACATTGAGCATGTAATTGGCATTGCAGGCGGCCAGCCGCGCCATGATTTTCAGCACTTCTTCCGGCGTCCGGTAACCGTGGTCGAACGGCTTGTAGCCCCAGCTTTCGTTCATCGTCCCGATCCCTTCCGTCGGCATGGTGAAACGCTTATGCGGCGGCTGGTTGTCCCCGAGGGATTCGTAATCCCATTCGCCCGTTCCGCCCAGACGGCTGTTCACCAGACAGTCCGGCGCCAGATCGCGGACAAATTTCCGCAGCGAAGAACTCTGTTCGGGTGTGATGATATGCGGGGTGTCGAACCAGAGGATCGCCACGTCGCCGTAATTGGTGAGCAGTTCTTTCACCTGATGCCGGACCTTGCCGTTCAGATACGCGTCGAATGCTTCCGGCGTCCGCTCTTCTTTGGTGAAATCCCAGAAATTTCCGTAAGCGCCTTTTTCATACCAGTCCTGTTCATGGGAATAGTAGAATCCCAGCCGCACGCCGTATTTTTTCCCGGCCTCGGCGAGTTCCTTCAGCGGATCGCGGCCGAAGGGGGTCGCCTTGACGATATTGTAATCGTCCCAGCTCGAATCGAACATTGCGAAACCATCGTGGTGCTTGCTGGTGATGACCATGTATTTCATGCCGGCTTCCGTAGCGGTGCGCATCCAGCGTTCCGCATCGAAATCCGTCGGATTGAAGTTCTCCGCCAGTTTCCGGTATTCCGTTCTGGGAATGCGGAATTTGCGCATCAGCCATTCCGAAACCCAGGGTGTTTCCAGGTCTTTCCATCTGCCGCCTGCGGCGGAATAGAGTCCCCAGTGAATAAACATTCCGAATCGCGATTCAGTAAACCAGCTCATACTATGATCTCCTCCATATTTTCTGTTTTCGGATTTACAAATACTTCATGGCCATACCGCAGGCGGCCGCTTCCGGTTTCAAATTCTCTTCGTAAAACTCCGGAAAGTCTTTCTCGTATTCCTTCATCAGGTTGTTTGCTGTCCGAATGGAACAGTTCTGATACTTTATCAGACAATCGTAAACCTGCTTTTTGTAATCTTCCAGAGAGATTATTTCTTTGAGAATTACTTCCTTTTCCTTTTTGATTTCCTCTGCCATTTGATTTCTCCTCGATATCAGTCCATCCCTTTTCTGTTTTTCCGAACCCGCCGCGGGGATGCTTTATTCAGGTTGTTTTTTTTAGCCGATGATTTCCCGGATCCGCCGCATGGCCGCGGCGCCGGCCCGGTCGGCATTGCTGCGCGCCGCGGCCGCATGTTCCAGCGCCGCCGGATAGGAATTTATGATCCCGAAAGCGGTCCGGGTGATTTCCGCCGCACCGGTCACATTCAGTTCGAGGATCCAGTCCTGCAATCCGATATCGCGCCACATCTGTCCTTTGAGGGTATCTTCGGCCTGGCGCAGCAGAATGGCCGGCCTGCCCGCCGTGATGAAGATGATCGGCGAATGCATTTCCATGCTGATCAGACTGTGCGCCTCGGCATAGACACTCTGCGCCTCGTCCGTGATCCAGTATTCCCGTTTCAGCACCACCCGCGATTTGATCTTTTCCGGCAGCGGATCGTAAAGATAACGGCGGCCCATCGGCACCTGATAGGTCATTTCCGGACAGATCAGCACTTTCAGACCGCTGTTTTCGACGACCTCGATGATCACCTGCCGCAGTTTTTCCATATCGGCTTCGAGATGCGTTTCGCTGGACTGCTGCCGCGCCGGATCTTTGTAATAAAACTGATCGTCGTCGAAACTCGCCGGTGTAAAGCGCAGACGAGGGATCACGCAGATGAATTTCCCCGGTTCCAGCGCGTTTTCGCGCAGATATTTCGCCGCGTTGTCATTTTTTCCCAGCTGCAGGGCGAAGGTCGAATCCGGAGCGAAATCGATGACCGGACATTCCAGATTCTGCTGACGCAGGAAATATTGCGAGAGCGAATCCCTGCAGAAAATGAAGGCTGCCCCGTTGCAGACCGCTTTTTTATCCTCGGTCCAGAGCCCGTCGGCAGAAACGCCGTAAAAACCGTAAGGCTTGCCGGTCTCGGCGTGCCATTTGTTCATGCCGCCGATATCCATGGCCGGACCGGAACCGTTGATCAGCAGACTGCATTCGGCAAACGCTTCCCTGAGCTCGGAATCGCTTTCAACGATCCGGAGACCGGGAAAGTTTTCCAGCAGCATTTCGCGGACCCCCAGGTCGATCTGGCGCGGCCACAGCCAGACGGGGGTTCCCGGCCAGTTTTTCCGGGCAAGATTCAAAAATCCCGGCGTGTGGGCGATATCTCCGATGTTTTTGGTCTGCCAGCTGCCGCGCAGTAAAACCGGTCCCATATTTTCAAATGCCTTTCATCGTTTTATGTTTTTGAAAAATACGCATCGATCATTTATTCGCAAAAAGGTCTTTCCGGACCGATCTGCCCGCAGCTTACAGTAGCATCAAACCGCTCTTTTTCAAGCGTTCCCCAGACAAAAAACGAAATGAAAACCGGGGAGAAGCGGCGATTCGTTTCGTGGTGTTCTGCTGAAATCTTTCAGCCGGATTTGAAAATTGCCCGCCCGCGGGTATATTATGAGCAGAGAGTAACGGAAACACCATGAGGAGACACGAATGAAATATATTTTGTCTGACAGCGAGTATTCTTTTTACCGTTACGGCGACTGGGATTTCCCCGCTTTCTGCCGCGGCAATAATTTCCCGCAGTTTTTCAACGGGAAAAGCTGGGTGGAAGTGAAATCGTTTCTCAAATTCGCCGACAATGCGGTGGAAGTGGATGAAGAAACCTTCATGAAGGTCTTGGAAAAAGCCGGCGGTTCTTTCCAGAAACAATAACCGCTGTTACGCAGCTGAACCAAATTTGTCCGGCTTGAAAATCCCGGATGATCCGAACCTATCAGGAGAATATGAAAATGAGATGTTTATTCAGAGGAACAAAATCGGAAACCGCCGGCATCCGTAATGGAAACGGACAAGGCGGGACTTTTACCGTGAAACAGATGCTGTTCGTTTTTTCCGCCGTTGCGATTCTGCTGTTTGCCGCCGCCTGCCGGACGACCGCAGCCGATCCCGCTCCCGCCGGTTTCGTGCATATCACCGATGCTGTCCCGGATGCCATTCTGGAGATCCGCTATCATTCCACCTATAATTTCGTGGGCGACCGCATCAACGGTTACGAAAAACCGACCGCGCTGCTGACCGTGGAAGCCGCCAACGCCCTGAAAGCCGTCAGCGACGATGTCAGGAAACAGGGATACCGCCTCAAAATTTACGATGCCTACCGTCCCCAGCGTGCCGTGACCCATTTCATGGCCTGGGCGAAAGATATCCCCGACACCCGTATGAAAGCGTATTTTTATCCCGATCTGGACAAATCCGTCCTGTTCGCCCAAGGCTATATTGCCGAGAAATCCGGCCACAGCCGCGGCAGCACGGTCGACCTGACCTTGTTCGACATGGCCAGCGGGAAAGAACTGGATATGGGCGGCACTTTCGACTGGTTCGGCAAGGAGAGTCATCCGGACTGGTGCGGAGATCTCGAGACGGGTAAATATCCCGGACCGTTCCCCGGCGCCGCCAGGCCCTCCGGCGGCAAGATCAACGCGATCCAGTTCGAAAACCGGATGATCCTCCGCAAAGCCATGATGCGCCGCGGATTCAAACCCCTCGCCGAAGAATGGTGGCATTTCACCCTCGCCAACGAACCTTATCCGAATACCTATTTCGACCATCCGGTCAAATAATTCCGAACCGGATAACGGGAGACCGGACCATGTTCATCGACATCTCCGGTGACGGGCGTTCTGGAATTTCGAACCCGCTTATCGGGCGCGGATCCGGGCAATGAAAATGGAATTGTCGCAGCCGAAACTCATGCAGCGTTTCCAGTCGGTCGGATTCGGCGCGGTGGTCTGCATCCATTCCGCCGCAATGACCCACGCTTCGTTTTCATCGATGTCCAGACAGCCGAAGTTGCCCAGCCTCGCTCCCCGCTCAGGAACTGCGATCATTTCCGTAGCGCGGATCAGACACATCCGTTCGGGGTCGAATTCGGCGATGAACAGCGGCGCCCGGTGACGGAACACATGATCGTTGTTCGCTCCGCGGCGGGTATAGGTCATATAGAGTTTCCCGCCCAGGTGGAACCAGTGCTGCTGGGTGTTGTAATTCCCCGATTCCTGTCCGTCGTCGAAAACCAGCACGCGGGGTTCCTCATAATGCAGTCCGTCGGTGCTTCGGGACACATACCCGCGCTCGTCATTCCGCAGCGCAAGCAGATATTTACCCCCGCAGGCGGCCACCGACGGTTCGCCGAAGCCGCGGCCGAAAGGAACTGAGAGCGCATTGCCGTAATCGAGCAGGGAAAGGTTCCGTCCGTCGAAACTGCACCGCAGCACCATCACGCTCGGATATTTTTCTTCGGCGGCTTTCTGGGAGACCGGGATCAGCAGATCGCCGTTGTCCAGTTCCAGACTTTGTCCGCAGCCGTTGCCGCAGGCGAAAAAACGGTCCTCATCCGGCATTTTCAGCTGACGGCCCGGGGTCCAGTCCATCCGGTCCCGGTCGAACGTGCTCCATAACGTATGGATCGGCCGCGGGGCAGGCGCCACCCGGTCGTCCTGATACAGGATATCATCGCCGAGCAGAAGCAGCGTCCCGGTCGCCCGGTGCCACATCGGTGTGGCATTGCCCATGACCGATTCGAGGCCGTTTCCCGCGGGCTGCCGGACCAGAACGGCGGATTTTCGGAAAGCCGACCAGTGTTCTCCCCGGTCGGTGCTGGAGAGCGTTTCCATATCGTAGAAAACGTCGCAGCCGGTCAGCCTCAGTTTCTGCGCCGTCAGGACTGTGAATCCGTCGGGCGCCATTGCGCTGCGGGCGTGAACGTAACAATAATCCCCGGTGAAACCGGTCCTGATCTGTTGAAGCGTGATTTTCATATTCGGTTTTCTCCCTGTTCCTATCTGTATTTCTGCTGGAACAAAATATACATGGTCCAGGAAGAAAAACAAGTCCGGAACGCAGAAACAGCGGTGATTTCCGGAGGATCGCCGGGCAATCCGTCCCGGGAAAACCGAATGATTAAAAAAACGATCAAAATCCTGTTTTCATATTTGAAATTTATTTTCATATATGATATATTGTTCCAAAGACGGGAAAAGGAATGCGGGATGAGAAAATGCGATAAAGGAAAAACCTGCAGCCGGTATCTGGTTCCGGCATTTGCCCGGGGATTGAGGCTGATAGAATTGCTTTCGGAGCATCCGGAAGGTCTGCTTATGACCGAAATGGATCCGCTCGGTCTCCCGCAGGCATCGCTTTTCCGGATGCTCACGACCTTATGCGAAACCGGATATGCGGCAAGGGAGAAAAACGGCCTTTACCGGTTGAACGGGAAACTGCTTTCCGTCGCTTACAAGGCGGTGGAAAACCGTTCCCTGATCGGTGCGGCGGAAGGCCCGATGCGCGAGCTGCGCGACCGGACCGGGGAAAGCGTAATGCTTGCGGTCCTGCACGGCAGTGAAGGCGTGGTGGTGCATCAGACTCCTTCGGACCAGCCGGTCAAAGTGATTCTGGAAATCGGCCATCGTTTTCCCCTGCATTCCGCAGCTCCGGCCAAAGCGATACTGGCTTTCCTGCCGGACAACCAGTGCGACGAGCTGATCCGGCAGATCCGCTTTACGCGTTTCACTCCGCATACCATCCGGAACGAACGCGATTTCCGGAAGGAACTCGAGCTGGTCCGCCGGACCGGGATCGCATTCGACCGGGGGGAGGAAATGGAAGATCTGCGCTGTGCCGCCGCGCCCGTCCGGTGTATCCGGGACGGTTCGGTTGCCGCGGTGTGGATCACCGGTCCGGCTTCCCGGATGACTGATGCCAGGTTACGCAAATTTGCCGCTGCGGTCAAAAAAACGGCAAAACGAATCGAAACCGGATTGAACGGCAGGAGTAAAGGAGGATCTCTGATATGAATACCGGCATTTTTCTTGAAGCGGAAACCTTTGCGGATTTGGGCGGGTGGACGGTCGATACCCAGTCGTATGAAGCACTCGGCTCCTTTTATCTGCTCGCCCACGGGATCGGGAAACCGGTCCGCGATGCGGTCACCGAATTCCGAACCGGAGAACGTGCGCAATGGCATGTCCATGTCCGTACCCGTGACTGGACCGCGGTTTGGAAACGCGGCACTCCCGCGGGCCGTTTTCAGCTCCTGGTCGACGGGAAGCCGCTGGAGAATATTCTCGGTACCGAGGGACTGGAATGGAACTGGCAGAAAGCCGGCAGCGTCGAACTGGCGCCGGGCGCGCATACGCTCGCGCTGCACGACCTGACCGGATTCGACGGACGGTGCGATGCGGTTTTCCTGACCCCGGACAGTGCTTTCATTCCCCCGAATGGAAAAGAGGAACTCGGCAGGTTCCGCCGTGAACTCTGCGGGACCGCGGTCGCAGACGATCCGGAATCCTATGATCTGCTGATCTGCGGCGGCGGTTATGCCGGACTCTGCACGGGCATCGCGGCGAAAAAGAAGGGGATCAAGTTCAAGATCATCCAGAACCGTCCGGTGGTCGGCGGCTGCGGCAGTTCCGAGATCCGGGTCTGGACCGGCGGCAAAGTCAACGTGCCGCCGTATCCCCGCCTCGGCAATGTCGCCGCCATGCTTTCTCCGATCAAAGGCGCCGCCGGCCTGAAAAAAGACGCCGGACTGTTCGAGGATTTCCGGAAAAGCGCGTTGTTCGAACCGGACCGGGAACTGCTGCTCGATGAGGCGGTGATCGGGGCGGAAACCGATCCGGCCGATCCCCGAAAGATCACCGCGGTCATCACCCGCTCGGTCCGGACCGGACGTGAAACGCGCCGCCGGGCCAGACTCTTTGCCGACTGCACCGGAGATGCCGTTCTGGCGAACCTTGTCGGCTGCACCATCCTCTACGGCAGCGAGGGACGCGAGGTGTATGGCGAATCTCTCGGCCTCGCGAAAAGTTCCCCGCTGGTGATGGGCCATTCCACTTTGTGGGAGACCCGCGAACGCGATCACGAGGTTGCTTTCCCCGATATCGACTGGGGGATCGAATTCAACGATTCCAATGCGCTCGCACGGTTCGACTGCTGCTGGG
>JAZUCR010000630.1:0-7425 GCA_045639225.1 Victivallales bacterium | reverse complement strand
GACATGGCTACGATCCGACTTTGCGAACAGGAACGGATCTGCGGGTTCGTCAATGCACTGCGGAAAAACGGCAATATCGAACCGATGATTCGTCCGCTCGAACCTGCCATGCCGCCGGAAGCCCAGATGATGAAATTGCTGGCGGAACGGGACGGCAAACGCTCTCTCTATTTTCTTTCGCAGTATTATCCCGCTGCTCTGCTGGATGAGATCGCCGTCCGGCGCGGCATCCGCGTTCCGGAAGAAATCGGCATTGCCGCTTACGATCATCATTCTCTTCTGACCCAATTCGTCAAACCGGCTTTGACCACCATCGATCCGAAAATCCGGGAAATGGCGGAAGAAGCGCTTCGTCTGGCCCGCTGCATCAAGGACGGAACCAAGACCAAAAGCCGGATCATCGAGGGCGTTTTCATACCGGGGGAATCTGCAATTCACATTTAATTCACTATCAATAGAAATCCAAAAAAAGGAGTTATTATGAACACCAGAATCAAGTTTTCGGGACACACCATGGGAGCGCCCAAGTGCGACATCTACCAGGTGATCGACCTTTTCAAGGCCATCGGCTATGACGGCATCGAAGTCCGCGTAGCCTCCGACGGACAGATCAACAGCGAAACCATCACCGATGATGAAGCGAAGAAAATTTATGCCGCCGCGCAGGCCAAAGGCATGGAATTTTCCTGCCTGACCTCCTACTACCAGAATTTCGTGAAAATGGAAGAACGCGAAAACGTGATAAAGAACCTGAAACGGGTCATCGAGATCGCGGCGATCCTGCATTGCCCGCTGGTGCGGGTCTACGGCGGAGTGGAACCGTTCAGCCAGCAAGGCGTCTGGTTCAGCGACTGCTGGACCCGGACCGTTGACGGCATCCGGCGGACTGCCGAATACGCGGCAAAATTCGGCGTGAAGATCTGCATCGAAACTCATATCGGCTCCCTGACCATGAGCGTGCGCGACGTCGTGCGTCTGATCGAAGACGTCAACATGGCGAATGTCGGCATGCTGCTGGATTACGCCTGGGTCGAGCTCGCCGGAGTGGAAACCGGCGCGGAAGCGATCCGCAAGGCCGCACGTCACATTTTCCACGTCCATATCAAGGACTGGAAGCTGGAATCGCGCATCCCGCTGAAAAAGAAATCCTGTCTCATGGGCGAAGGCACGGTCCGCTGGGAAGAAGCTCTGGCCGAACTCCGGAAAATCGGTTATACCGGCTATGTCAGCGATGAATATGAGAAATACTGGTATCCGCAGGAACTGCCGGAACCGGAAGTCGGTATGAAGCACAATCTGGAATACGCGAAAAAATTCCTGCTCGCCGACTGAAAAACACAGTGCGCCCAATAAAAAGGAGAAAGATTCTCATGTTCAAGGGAGTCACATTCGGGTATTACGCGAAAAACGGGTATTTTTCCTCCCCGAAAGCCAGGGAGGAAGTCGACCGCATTGCGGAAATGGGCATTCCATGGATCTGCCTGGTCACCACCATCATGCAGGACGCTTATTACAGTACCCGGATGTACCGCGATTTCCAGAATACGCCGGGCGACGATGAACTGATCGAGATCATCCAGTACATCCATTCCAAGGGGATCAAAGTCATGCTCCGTCCCATGATCGAGTGCTGGGACGGCACGCAAAGATTTCAACTGGTGCTGTATCAGGGAGAGATCCAGGAGGGACATCCCTTCCATTACCGGGATGACTGGTTCAACAATTATGCCGCGGTCACCTCGCATTATCTGCGCATTGCCGATAAAACCGGATGCGAAGCCTACGGTTTTGACAGTGAATTGAACAATCTGGCCGGATTTTCCGACAACTGGAAGAAAATCATCGAGCTTGCACGCAAACTCTACAAAGGGCATTTGACCACTTCGCTGATCAATGCGGAACAGTTTATCGCCAAGCTCGACAACCGGGATTTCTGGTTCTACGCTCTGGATTCCGTGGGAACCAGTTTTTACTACCCGGCAACGGAAGACGGTTCGGGAACCGTGGAGGAAATGATCGCCCGTCTGCGCCCTCATGCGGACAAGATGAAATCTTTTGCGGAGAAACTCGGGACCTGCTTTTATCTGGGAGAATGCGGCTGCTGTTCCGTGGAAAACGCAACCCGGCTGCCCTATTACTGGAAAAACGGGAAATATTATGACGGAAAGCAGCAGGCCGATTACCTGACCGCAGTCATCCGATTGTTCGAAGAACATACCTGGTGGGGCGGCATGTTCTGGTGGAAATGGGACCAGCAGCTGGTGAGGAAAGAGTTTCTCACCGACCCTGCCGGGGACAAGGGTTTTACCATTTACGGGAAACCGGCGGCGGAGGTCATGCGCCAGTGGTGCAGCAGCGTTCCCGGTAAAAAGGATTGAAAAAAGGATTTCGTAAGGACGGAGGAACGAAATGAAAATGGTCGGAAACAATCCATTCACGGCTGCCGTTTCGGACGGAAAAGGGAAAAAACACATGTGCTTCATCAACGTGGTTCCGTTCTTTCCATCCAAAGTGGATTACATGGTGTCCGAGGCGAAACGGCTCGCCGAAACCGTCGGACTGACCAATCCGGCATACTCGATGACGCTCCAGCCGGAAGGCAAAGACCCGATGAAAAAGATCCGCTATTTCGCGGAGAAATTCGGCGAACTGCGGAAAAAACTGCAAGGGACCAGCGTGCAGCCCGGCATCCTGATCCAATCCATTATGGGACACGGCTGGAACGGACAGACCATCTGCGGGAAAGACTGGCATTACACGATCAATATCAACGGGAAGACCACCTACCGGATGTGTCCGGAAGAACCGGAGTTCCTGCAGTATGCGCGGGAAATCTTCCTGGCGCTGACTCCGCATCGTCCGGCATTCTTCCTGACCGACGACGACCTGCGGCTCATCAACAACAGCGAGCACGGGCTGGAATGTTTCTGCCCCCTGCACATGAAACGCTTCAATGCGGTGAGCAAACGGAAATTCAAGGCGGATGAACTGCGGGAATATCTGAAGAACGCACCTTCGGGCGATAAAATCGCGGAACTCTTCGATTCGGTCCGCCGGAATTCCCTGCTGAATCTGGCACAACTGATCCGTCAGGCGATCGACGACGCGGGCGGAGAAGACATTCCCTGCGGCAGCTGCGCCGGAGGCCGCGAATACATGCTCATGGAACAGTTCTGCAAGACCCTCGCCGGGAAAAACACTCCGTTCCTCCGCATTCACAATGCACTGTATCTGGAACAGCGCACACTCGATTTCCCGATGCGGATGCATCACACCAACCTGATGAAGAAAGCGGCGGGCGACATTCCGATCCTGCTGGATGAGGCCGACACCTGTCCGCACAACCGGTTCAGCAAATCTTCCATGGGGATGCATTCGCATATTACCGGCGGAATCCTGAACGGACTGAACGGGGCGAAACTCTGGATCACCAATCTGGCGGAACCGGAAGCCTCGGAAAGCGCCCGGTATGAACGGATCATTGCGCAGCACCGCGGGTTCTACGATGCGCTCGTCAATCTCTGTAACGGCATCGACTGGCTCGGACCGCGGACCATTCTGCCCCCGAAGGAATTCGACTGGCGGCCGGCGAAACTCTCCCCCTATTATCTGGAATGGGAAGACTGGCAGGAACTTTACATGAACCGGTTCGGCATGCCCGGCAGCTACGGGGATTTCGATCCGAAACGGGTCACGCTCCTGTGCGGCAGTCAGGCACGGGCAATGTCGAAGGACGAACTGAAACGTGTCCTCGCCGGGAAAGTGCTGATCGACGGCAATGCCGCTTTCGCTATTCACGAGAAAGGTCTCGGCAAACTCATCGGGGCACTTCCGACTCATAAAGAATTCCGGTTCGCATGTGAGATCGATTCGGAAATCGGGCGGGGAATGCCGTTCCAGAATGATTTTTCCGCCCCGTTCTTCACCCGGATCAAAGGCAAGGTCCTGTCGGAACTGTTCTACCGTCCGTTCCGGTCCAGTCCGGATATGAAACCGGTGGCAGCCGGAAGCATCTTTTTCGAGAACGAGCTCGGCGGCCGGAACATCATGACCGCGGTCGCCATGCGCAATACCATTTACAACATGCTCAAGCCGGTCCGCAAGCTCTGGTTCCTGACGCTGCTGAAACGTCTGGATCCCGCCTCGGTCCCGGCATATTGCGCCATCAATCAGGACACCTATTTCCGCTTCGGCATCACCCGGAAAAAGGAACAGATCGCCGCTCTGGTCAACCTGAGTTTCGACACGCTGGAAAATCCGGAGATCACCTTCCGGAAGAAACCGAAGAAAATTTGCATCCTGAACGGGAACGGTTCCTGGGAAGAACTCAAGTTCAGCAGCAAAAAGGATACCATCACTCTGAATCTCACGCTGGTCACTTATGAAAATATGATATTGAAAATCGAAAGCTGATAACAAAAAGGAGAACGAAATGAAGGCAGGCAAGAGAAAAGAAAAACGATGTAATCTGTTAAGCTTCACCCTGATAGAACTCCTCGTGGTGATCGCGATCATCGCGATTCTGGCGGGGATGCTGCTGCCGGCACTGAACAAGGCACGGGAACGTGCCCGCGGCACTCAATGCGCGGCACAATATAAAGGGATCGCCACCGGCATGGGAATGTACAGCTCGGATTTCAAGGAATATCTACCGGGTCCGTCCTATAACATGCCGCGCGTGCCAAGCAACACCGCCTATTATAAATACGGCGTCAACGGTCCGGTCTGGGCGCTGAATTATTATTATCTGAAACAAAATAACACCTTCTGGAGGTGCCCGTCGAACGGACTGCAGGTGTCCAAGGCAGACTCCAGCAATGGCGGAGGTAAAATTGCCAAGATCCACGTTTTTACATCATCCACTAAAGTATATGACACTCTGTTCGGAAATCCCGATGGATCGGGAGAAAAAAAACTTCCGAAACGTTTCTTCGCCATGAAATTCCCGGTGCCCCACTCCTGGATCCCGCTCTATTCCGAGCTTAATAACAGGACGGAAAAAGATAACGTCAAATTCGCCGCGGTCAACGCGCCTCATAACACTTCGTTCAATGTGATTTACGGCGATCTGCATGTGGCGTCTCGGCGGGATACCGCGCTGCGGGAACAAACCAACTGGTGCCTGACCAAGTAATAAATAACGTGATCAATAATCAAATCTGGAGGATACGAATCATGCTGAAATGCAAAAACGACATCATCAACACCTCATCTCTCACACTTTTTTCAAGTGACCGGCAATCAGTTTTCAGTGATCAGGGCAAGATGGAGGAAGAGGCCGCAGCCAATTCATATTTCATATCTCATATTTCATATTTGAAGCGTAAAATGCCGCGGCATTTTACGCTGATAGAGCTCCTCGTGGTGATCGCCATCATCGCGATTCTGGCAGGCATGCTGCTGCCGGCGCTGAACAAAGCCAGGGAAAAGGCGCGCGGCACCCAATGCATGAGCCAGTATAAGGGGATCGCTACCGCAATGGCGATGTACAGCACGGATTACACGGAATATCTGCCCGGCCCGTCCTATAGCCGGCCTTATGCACCCAGCGGCAACTACACCTACAAAAACAACAATGTAGTCTATGCTCTTGATTCGCTTTATCTGAAGAAATACCGGGGCAGCAACAAAATTGCGCCGTTCTGGGATTGTCCCTCCAACGGTCCGATCGTCCGGAAAGCGGACACGCAGCGGATCGCCAGGATCCACATGTTTTCATCAAGCGAAAAAAGATACAACTACCTGTTCGGACTGGCCACCGGCACCGGTGATGATAATAATCCGAAACGTTTCTTCAACATGAAATTCCCTGTGACCCACTCCCGGATCCCGCTTTACTGCGAAATCAACAACAAATCCGCTGCCGATGCGGTGTACGCACTCATCAATGCGCCGCATGGTGGATCGTTCAATGTGATTTACGGCGATCTGCATGTGGGATCCCGCAGTGATAGGCTTTTGAGAAGCCAGGTCAACGGCTGGTGCCTTACACAATAAAAAACGGGAGGATCCATCATGAGATTACAAGCCATCGTCTTCAGTCTAGTCTTTCTGATCGGAGCCGTCCATGCCGGAACGTTCCGGATCGAAGGGGAAGATCTGACCGTAAAGCAGGGAAAAACGCAGATCGGACAGCATGCCCGGGATTATTCCAACGGCAAAATAGTCCTGCCGCTGTCCCGGAAAACGGTCTTGTCCGGCAGTTACAAACTGGACAAGGCGGGAAAATATCAGGTCTGGGTCCGCACCTTCACCATGGGCGGGAAATGGCGCAATGGTGAACTCTCGATCAACGGAAAGTCTCTCGGCATTTTCGGCGACGAACCGCTGAAAGAAGGCGAAAAGGCACACTGGCACTGGGTCAAGCTGAAAGAGGCGGACCTGCCCGCCGGGAAGATCGAACTCAGCATTTTTTCCAAAATGGGATATGTCCGGATCGATGCGGTCATCCTCTCCGATGACGGGAATTTTGTCCCGCCGGAAAAACCCGCGGACATCTTCAAAATCCCCGCCCTGCCCTTCTTCGGCAAAGAAGCCGCAGCGGCGGTGCCGCCCCCGAAGCGGGCCGCCGCCAGCGGTCCGTCCGTGCTGCTGTTCAACGGCGGACGTCCGTGGCAGGCCAATGGTATGACCGGTCTGCTGTCCGGCTATGGACTGCGGACCGTCACGGTTTCGGGTCAGCGTCTCAACGGCCTCTCGGGAGCCAGTTTTGAGAATTTCATCACCGACAAGCCGACCAAAAAGCCCATTGACGGAATCACACCGGCCTTTGCGGAGCTTTCGCCGGAAAGCTGCAGGCTGGTCGTTTTTCACATGATCCCGGTTCAGAACATGGCCAAGGTTCTGACCCCGGATCATGCTGAAAAACTCCGGACCTATGTGAAAAACGGCGGACATGTGCTGTTCACTTTCAACATGCCGTCGGGGCTGGCGGAAGACCTGATGCCGGTCACCCTGGGGAAATCCGTTTCCATCGATCGAATTTTCACAGCGGACCGTCCCGCGGGCGGAAACTTTGCCTTTTTCCCGGAAAAACTGCCGGTGCTGGGATCATTCCGGCAGGCAGCGGCGAAACCCGGAGCGGAAGTGCTGAGCATGATCAAGGATCCGAACGGCAAAGAGATCGCGCCTTATCTCGCGCGGATCAGGATCGGCAAAGGCTCGGTGACGTTCTTCAACGCGCACAAAACCAATCCGAAACGGTTTCAGGATTTTGCCAACTGGGCGTACAATGCGCCGTTTTTCGCGCAGGTGGCGGCGGACTGCATCGGATTGAAAATCAAGCCGAAAATGTCGGCTTTCCCGGCGGTCCCGCCCCGACCCGAACTGGCGGAAGTCAAACTCGATATCGCCGATCCCGTGCTGACGATCACGGATGAAGAACAGACGGCGGTCCTGCGCGGCAGCCGGGCATTGTTCGGCAAC
>JAZUCR010000629.1:0-1721 GCA_045639225.1 Victivallales bacterium | reverse complement strand
CCACCTCGCGGTGGACACCCTTGTCTTTCGCTCACAGTTCCTACTGACAAGCCTGTATCGAATTTTCATCGACTAGTCAATGAGCATGCCGCGCATACTTACCATGATGCCGGTAATTGAGCTGGAATTACCGGCATCATGGATTTCATTTTCAGAACTTGTTTTTTGCAGTAAGAATGGAATCAGTTGTCCGGTCAATAACCGGAACAGGATCTTATTGCTCTTTCAGTCTGTCTTCGAAATATTTCTTCCAGGAATCAGCGTGTTTGAGAGGGATCGACGGCCGGGAGAGGATTTTCAGCAGATTTCCTTTGAGCTGGTCATCCCGTATCGCGGTCTGTTTTTTCAATTCCTGTTCCCACCAGAGCCGGATTTTCCGGTAATCGGGAAGATTCTTCTTTTCCGGATAACGCAGGGAAAAATCCATCAGGATCTTCTGTTCCAGCAGCCACCGTTCGAACATCCGCTTGATGCTTTTGGCCATGGACCGGATGATGATCTGCTCGTTGTCGGGGATCCATTTTTCCAATTTCGAAATGGATTCCGGGGTCCGGTATTTCTTCAGGTAATAAGTCCAAGCCTTCGGCAGAATATTGTATTTCTGCATCTGCAGTGATTTATAGACGGCATCCGGATCCTGATGCTGTTCGACGACCGACCGCAATCCTTTGATCAGGATTTTCATGCTTTCGGCGGCGGTCGAAAAAGATTTGACCGTCACTCCCTCAAGCCGCAGAAAATGACGAGCGGCATCTTCCGCCTCACGCTCGGTCAAACGGCAGGAAAACCGGACCAGATTCTGCTGATAAATATCCTTTGCGATATCAGAAGCTTTTTCCTGTGCGGGAAGCACACCGAAGAGCACACTCAGTAAAATCAAACTTGTCAATATTATTTTATTCATCATCGACTCCTGAAAACAGTAATCAATCCTTCTTCCCCTCGATCTTTTTCAGCAGGTTCCAATAAGGATCGCCGAACGTTTTTTCCGCGGCATGGGCTTCGATCAGTTTCCGGACCTGTTCCGGCGGAACGGCGGGGCGGATCGTCTGCATCTTCTTCATGCATTCCAGCTGGAGGCGGAGAATGGCATCCAATCTGCGCTGGGTGCAATCGGAAAATGACCAGTTGAAAACCCCGAATCCGAACAGAAGCAGACCCGTCAGCATCCCGGCGCAGGTGAACCGGACCGAATTTTTGTTCCGGCGGATCACCACGAACAGCAAAACCGACAGGATCAGCAGGATCGATCCGCTGTATAAGCCGAACCGGGAAAATACCCGATACGGGAGAAGAATGAAGTCGATGAGTTGCTCGATATCTCCGATCATGCCCATCATCCGCTCCGCCGCTGCCGCCAGGTCATCCTGATATCCCCGCAGGAACCAGTCCCAGAAAACGGTCCGTTCCCGCTGCCAGACATCGAACGGGCAGATCGCGGAAACGGCACCGAGCATACTGGAACATACCCCAACCCAAAACGCCGAACCGACTCCGGCAGGGATCAGCCAATACCGGGAAATCTTTTCCTCAAGGATTTTACTTTTGGTCAGCAGCAGAATGGAAGCGGGTATTCCGGCGAGAATGCCCCATCCGAAGGCCGAATACAGCCAGCCGATCGGATGGTCAGTAAAATTTCTGTCACAGAACAGGATCAGGACCCAGGCGGCGAACAGGACCGCGCCATACCAGGACCAAAAACAATTCCGAATGACTTTCTC
>JAZUCR010000628.1:0-9439 GCA_045639225.1 Victivallales bacterium | reverse complement strand
AGGAAAAATCCGGCGCTGTTCATCGGCCCCCGTATTCTGCCCGTTACGGCACAGGAAACGGAAATGATTTTTCATGCGGCGGAGACATTTCCAGTCCCTTCCAAACTGAGCCTCCCGCGAATCCGATATGCGTGGGCTATGGCAAAACGTATTATGAACACGAAAAAGAACTCAGGGAATCTGTTCCGCAAATTGTATGAATTATCGTGCGAGTGGCACAATTCCCTGGTTTTACCCGGCCAACAGCTTTTTTCCATCTCAAAGCCGCTGGAATTCGCGGAAAAGCACGTGACCCGGCACCTCAACCGGATCGACTATCATACGGAGCGAGCGATCTCCTGGGGAAAGGAACTCTGCGAATCCATTGCCCAATACCAGTCAATGGGGTTCTGCCGGAAAACCGCAGCCAGCAAAGCCCGTAAGGATTTTATCCGGAAACACCCGTATCCGGTTACAGACAGCGAACTGCTGATGAATGAAGCAGTGCCCGGTCACTCCCGGCCGGCGATCATCCGCTACCAGAAAATATATCTTGCCAGCCTGGAAAAACGCCCCGGTTCGGAATCTTTTTCCTCTACTACAGAAAATATATAATAGAATATTTGAGTTTTACAAGGATAAAAACTCAAATAAAGAATATTTTTTGATTGACAAAAAAAGAATTTATGGTATAGTATCTCACACTTGCAAAAACAAGAACATGGAGCGAGAAAATGAAAGCAGAGGCAAATCCCGGTGTGAAACCGGTCAAAAGCGTGAAAGATTTGCGGAAATGGGAAAAGTACATTGAGAAAAACGGCTCTTTGAAACAGCTGGCGTATTTCGTTTTGGGGCTGGATACCGGACTGGCTCCTTACTTCCTGTGCAATCTGAAATGGGAGGATATCCGGCAGGAAAAACAGACAGCTCCGATCGAAGTGATCGACTATTATCTGCTGGTGCCGAGCAAGATCCAGGAGGAGCCGCGCAAGATCTACCTGTCGAGCAAGAGTGTAAACATTTTGCGGCAGCTGCGGGATAAAAAACCGGACGACGTCTTTGTATTCCAAAGCGAAGCGCCGAACCGGAAAAGAGTAAAGCCGATCCATGAGAGCGCAATGCGGCACATGCTCCGGGAATCCGCCAAAGACGCAGGAATCGCAAAAGGTGAGGCAATCGGTCCGATCACCCTGCGGAAAAGTTTCGGCTATCATCATCTGGTGCATGGAACCTGGAGTCTGCATGAGCTGATGCGGTATTTTGAGCAGCGGTCGTTGAAAGCGACCAAAAATTATGTCGATATCACGGACGAACGGATCAATGAGGAAAGACTGCCGCGCAAACCCCGCACGAAATAGGCGATCAGTTTAACGGGATTTTCCGTCCGCCTGCGGTTTTGAACAGCCGATGGGCGACTGCGGAAGCCAGCCATACGCCTGCAACCGGCAGCCAGGACTGCTGACGGTATATGGCATTTTGCAGACAAACCGCCAAAGCCAGGGAAAAGCCCAGATACAGCCAGGTAATGACAATCAGCGGCACCCGGTTGATGATCTTGCATTTCACCCGTTTCCTGCGCCGGATCAGACCCCAGAGATTATCCAGAACGATCCCCAGCGATGCAAGCAGGGAATCCAGTGCAATCGAGATGAACCAAAGCAGAATGGTGGCACCCGTGATGATCCCGATTTCCGGGACGGGGAGAAGATAACAGTCCTTTTCCGAAAAGATCAGGAAGAATCCAGCTGACGCCAAAGCGGAACTCGCCAGACATACGGCAAAAGTCACCCAGTCATACCAATATAGTGAAAACCCGGCTTTCTCCGTCTTTCCGCCGAGAGATGGAACCGGAGGACAATGACGCTCGAATTTCGCACCGCAGATTCTCCGGCACTTCTGCTTGATGGTGGAACGGACATAAACATCGCCGTTTTTGAGAATCCGGCCGGACTGCCAGTAAATGTACCCCACCTGGCACTGACCCCGCGGACCGCCCGACTGGAGGGTGGTAAACTGAATAATATCGACCTTGTAGTCTTTCTGTTCGGACCAGCCTTCGGAAAAATTGTCGGACTGGTTGTAATCTCCCTTCATGCCGCCGGACTTGCTGTCTCCGATATTCTGGCTGTGCCGCCGCAGGACGGCTTGTCCGATGCTGTCCGCCGCCCATTTGTTGGTGGTGTGATCCCCGTTCTGGCAGAAGATTTTGGTGGCGAGGTTGCCGAGAAGGGAATTGGCTTTTTCCTTGCCGTAACCGTCATACAGGTTATCCAGATTTTGCGTTGCGTAAACCGTGAGGGTCCGTGAGGACCGGGCGGTAGTCTGGAATTTCTGATCGTAATCCAGGGAGAAAAACTGACACTCATCCCCCCACAAAAAAACGGGTCTGGCATCAGGATCGGTAATATCCTCGCGCCGTTCGATCATTTTTTCAAAACACAGTTTGATGATGGCGGCGGTCATCTGACCGACAATACCGTTTCGTTTGACGTCCTGATCGACTATCAGGATTTTTCCCTGGCGGTAAATATCTTCGAGAACCAGCGAACTTTTGTCAGCGCCGAAACAGCGCAGAAATTCCCCTCTCAGCATGGAATCTGCCAGAACGGTGAAAGAAGAAATCGTGTTGCTGCGCGTCCGATCATCCAGCTGGGGAAACTCAACCAGGAAATAATTATAAGCCAAATTGTAATCCGGAGAATCATCATTTCCGAAATAAACGGCCCGCAGAAGCAGCATGATGCAATACTCATGGGCGGCGCTGATGACGGAACGGGAACCTTCCCCGCTCCGGGCGGAATTTTTTTTCAGTTCGGTTTCATATTCGGCAAGCAGAACTTTGAAATCTTCGGGGGAACCGTTCTTCCGGGCTTCGACCCGCTCCCAGGAAGCATAGCAGAAATCATGAAAATCAAGCAGAAAAATCTTCAGTTTTTCCGCGATGGAATTATCCCGGGGCGAACTGTCGATGACCTTTTTGATGTTGGGCAGAGTCACCGCTTCATGCGCCATGACCAGCAGGGAAATGGTGTTGCGGAGAAACTGCTTGATGGCATTCTGCCAGTATTCATCGGAAGTCCCCCCGGACTTTTTGTCCTTGGTGATTTTCACCACCTCCAGAAAGATGTTGACCACATTTTCAACCTGTCCGCCACCCGATTCCGCCGGACGGGAAAACTCGTAATCCAGAAAGCAGAACGTCTCCCGGCTGAGCAGAACAATATCTTTGTTCCTTCCTGTTTCCCCTGCGTAATCCAGCCAGGTGCCGCATTCATCCGGTTTGGCGCAAAGAACGATGCCGCCGTAGCCGTATTGCAGAAATTTCAAAGCGATGCTGCGCAGCGGGCCGGAAGACTTTCCCGATCCGGTCATGCCAAAGCAGATCAGTCCTGTGGCGGCGTCGCGTGCGGTCCATGAATTGCCGCCGAAATTCATAATTTCCTGATCCAGAACAGACATGTGAAGTCACCTCAATAACAGCTGATAAAAACAAAACGCACCCAGACCTGTGAACACAGCAATGATGAGAACCGCAGTATAAGTCAGGATACGGGTCAGAAACCGTTCCCGGTGGAAAGCCATGAGACGCCGGAACTGCGACCGGAAAACCGTCTGCTCCTGCGCCACGATTTCCAGCATTTCCTTTCTGCCTTCCCCTATGAACGCCTGGATATTTTCCGCGAGAACCTTATGCTGTTCCTGCGCCTGGATCTGCTGGCGGGCAACCGCCTTGTGCAGCAGTTCCAATTCGAGAAGCAGCGCATAGACGATATCATTATCGCGGGAATCAAAACTGGACAGCAGTTCCAGAATCTGCTCTTTCACCTGCGGATCGTCGGTCAAGTTTTCGAGAACCGCTTTCCGAAGGGTGATTTTTACATTTGACGAATCTTCCGACATAAGCAAAACTCCCTGTCCTTATGGGGTCTGCGGACCGCAGACCCCATAAGGAATTTTACCGGCGCATCCCGGCCGCTTCTTTTTCCTTTGCCTTGCTTTTTCCGTGTTCACGGCTTCCAGCGGACAGAGCTTCCTTGTCGGGGGCTTCGTGCTTTTTGCTCTCTTTCAGAAGGCGTGTAAAATCGCCCTGGGTGAGCTTGGCTTTCTCTTCATCAGATAAAAATGGAAGTTTGTTTTCCGCGATCTTGCGATCCAGAATGGCCAGCTGCTGAGGAGAAATCGGTTCCCCGTTGCTGACATCAGTAATAAGCTGACTCGCCGCCTCGCGGGTGATGTTGGCAGGAATTTCCGGGATTTTTCCTTTTTCCTGCAGCTCTTTCAAGACTTTGATCTGCCGTTCCGTCGCGGGATGATCGGCGCCGTAAAAATCCACCAGATCGGCTTTCGGGCGTTTCCCCGTGGCGACGTCAATGAGCAGCGATGCCGTTCCGCGGGTCATATTGGCAAATTCCTCCCGCGGAATGTGATCAAGGGTGCCTTCATGGACGAACCGCCCGATCAAATCTTTCTGGGAAGAGGAGGCAGGAGATTCATCAATGAGTTCACTGGCAGCCTCAACCGTCATGGAATTGATCTTATTGGGAGTGATGGAGTCCGGCAGCTGATGGTTATTGTAAAGTTCCATCAAGGTCTCCTTCTGGCGCTTGGTGGCCGGACCGTCGGGGTTAAGGGGATTACGCTGGCTGAATGCCTTGTCCAGAATTTCCCTGGCTTCGGCGGAAGTGAGGTCGTAATGATCAGGGGCGGGAATCCGCTTGTCCTCCACCAGCTGCTTCACCGCCTCGATCTGTTTCTCCGTTGCGGGAAGAGACCCGATCAGACGGCTGGCCTGAAGCTGGTTCATCTTTCCGACCTCAGCAGGGGAAATCGTCGACCGATTGAAAAGTTCTTTGACGATTTTAGTCGGGAATGGGCCGGTTTTCAAGGCTTCACGGATGAAATTCGCCTGCTTTTCGGAAATGGGACGGCGAGAATAGACCAGGTCGATCTTTGCCCGCGCTTCTTCCTCGGAAAGACGGGAAAAACGCGCATAAGGGATCTGCGGGATCTCTTCGTTGTCAATCATCCGCTTCAATTCCTTCCGGGTGGACTCGGTCATCGGATTTTCCGGGGCATCGGTCGGAAAATCCACCCGCGGAGCCCTGTCAATGAGCAAGCTGGCCTCCTGCCGTGTAAGCTGGGAGATTTCCTGTTCGGTAATCGACACCCGGGCTTCCGATGCCATGAAGGTCAAAGCATTTTTCTGCTTATCCGTTGCCGGTTCATCATATCCGCGGACATAATCACGGGCATCTTCAAGAGTCAAATTGCGATATTCCTCCGAGGATATCCGGTCCATCCTGCCCGATGTGGTGAGACGGCTGATCATTTTCTTGTAATCATCAATAGTAAAGTCTTTCATACTTCTGAACCCTTTCGTTTTCCCGCTGCCGCCTGAATTTGGAAAGGCAGCCAGGATCAGTTTTTCATCGAACACAACGCCCGCTTCGAGGAAACGGGCCTCCATTTGCACTATTTCCATGGAGCTTTCCGGAGCTTTCTGTTTGAAAAATTCCAGCCATTCGCCGGGAGTATCCTGTTCCGGAAGCAGAGGGATTTTTGCGGCCGCAGCCTCCGCTTTCGGCACATCCATAGAATACCAATCCTTTTTCGGCATCATCGGAATGATCCCCGCATTGGCAAGTTTTGAAAACAGCGCCTTGTAAAAAATAAGTTTCGCCTCCTTGATGTTGGTTTTTACGTCTTTGGCAAATCCCAGTTCCCAATAGCCGCGTTTGACCGGAATTCCCCAGTTTTTGAAAGCGTTGCGCAAGGCATTTGTATGACCGGACGGCAGAGCTTCGTTCTTTCCCTGGCGGAAGTAATCCAGCCACGCATACCCTCCGGTAATGTTCTCCCGGCGATGGATCAGTTTGTCCTCCACCCCCTCATGGCGGTCGAGGAACACACTTTCCTGCATATGCAGGGTATGTGCGCCCGCCCGGACATTCGGTCCCCGTAATTCATTATCATAGGCAGAATCATCAAAATGATGATACCCGCCATACCGGGAAGGATGCAGATCCTCATCCGTAACGCCTTCATCCATCTCACCCAGACTCGGCGGTGTAAAGCCGGCCGGTCTGGAAATGCGGAACTCCGCCAAGTTCACGAACCGTTTTCTTTCATAGTCATGATCTCCTTTCCATATGATTTCCGATTCCGTCAGTGCTGGCAGCGATTTGATGATGCCATCAGCCTGTGCAATGGATACCCGATCCAGATCCAATGGCTCGATCACCCCCATTCTGACCAGTCTTGACAACAAATCTGTCTGATTTTTCCGGAGCATTTCTTCCGCTCGGCGCTCATTCAATTCCGGATTGCCGACGCCAAATCCGGATTTCAGCCGGGAAGACTCCAGCGGTATTCCCCAATGCCGGAAACGGGCAAGCACGGCTTTCCGGTCGATCCCGGCAAAATCACGCAGCAGAAACCCTTTCCAGGCATCGGGCGAATATTCCGGAAGAATGTGCCGTTCCGGAAAGGAATGGAACTTGTGCCCGGACAATTTCTGAAGAACCTGCCGGTTCAATCCCTCCGGCTCCAGATCATAGCAGTCCAGTTTCAATTCCTGCCCCTGCGTATCCGTTATGACATACCGGTAAGCATAAACCGTAGGCAGGCCGGAAGTGATTTCCTCGATTTTCTCCGAATCGACCAGATCCAGGTTCATCGGGGGTATCACCCCCATCCGGATCAGGCGGGCCGCCAGATCTCGGTCCGACATACCGGGGGAAAAAATGTCGCTTTCATCCGGCATGACGGTCGTTCTCCTTGCTCTTTGCATCTTTCGGGCGGGAAGCATCCTGTTCCAGCATGGACTGGAAAAGTTTTTTCATCCGGCAGTAATAACTGCCGCAGCGGATATTGTCCATAATCTCAAACGAGGGAATCGGAGTCTTCCCGGAAACCATTTGTCCCAGGCTCGTATTCATATCCCGGACCGCCTTCAGGGTCCGGACTCCCAGACTGTCCAGTTCAATCACGGAACAGCCGGGCAGCGACCGGATCGAAGGCGCCAGCCTCTGTTCATAAAAATCAAACGGCACGTTCAGAAAATGGTTTTTGATGATTTGAAGCCGCATGCTGCCGTTCTTGAATTCTTCCAGATATTGCCTGATCCATACAGCGAGCGTCTGGACGCTGTCGATGTCGCCGGTGACAATTCCGACCAGAACGACCTTGATCCCTAATTCCCGGAAAAGATCGAACGGGAAACAGCTCATCCAGCTGATCGTGCGGTGGCTGGTCCCCGCTTTCATATCGGCTAGATAAACCGTATCCTCGGACCGGTCCTTGCCGGTTTCCATCCCGGCGATGGTGTTCACGATACGGTCCAGCGGATATTCCTTTTCCGGATCGGAATCCAATCCGACCTTGACCACGGTCACGCCGGGAATATCGCGCCGGTAGGAATCCGCCAGCGTGCTGTTTTCGTCGTCGCAGTCGAACAGGACGATCCGTCTGCCGAGATCGAACGCGGAATCCGCCAGCAGAGTGGCCGCAAAGGTTTTCCCTATGCCGCCCTTCGTGCCGGCGATCAAATAAAACTGTGACATTTCCTTATTATCCTTCCTGCCCGTACAGGGCGTTTTCCTCGCCTTGAAGAATGAGCTTGTCCGCTTTCTCCTCGCTCAGCAGCAGGATTTCCCGTTCACTCATTTTGTGCAGGAAACCGCGGTCGATGAGACTGCGGAGCCGCCGCTGCTGGGATTTGGTAATGACATATTCCCGGTTCCGGTCTCCGCTGAAACTCAGCCACAGCAAAGTCTCAGCACCGATCACGCTCAAATAACGCAGGTCGTTCCGGGTAAACGGGAATTTCCCGGCGGACAGCATGACTTCCAGATCTTCACGGGTCGTTTCGTCGATTGGAGAATAGGTCCCCGGCATCACCTGTTCAGCCTTCAGTATAAGTATTTTGGCATCGGCAGAAGTCAGTTTTGAAAATTCTCCGGGGGCGATTCCTTCAAACTGTCCATGGGCATATAGCATATCAAGCCGGGCAACCTGTTCTTGCGTAATTCGATTCATTTAAAACTCCTGTCTTTGTTTGGGCATCATTGTTTTCAAAACCGGTCCGGAAGTCTCCCTCCCGGACCGGAAATATCACTCAGGGCATGGCGTCCATTTTGAACACCTCCTTTGCCGGTTCGGGTTTACGGTCCTTCTCCGAGGCGAACACGCCTTTGAGAATGGCGGTATTCACCGCGAGGATCTCCGTCTGTTTCAGCAGGGTCATTTCCTGCCGGATGAGCTCCTGCCGAAGCCCGGCGCATTTGTATTCCAGAATGCAGCCGTGAACGATCAACCCGAGCAGCAGGACGGCGAAAACAACAGGGAAAAGATACCGTTTCATCTGACCGGATTCCCCCGTCTGGAGCGGAACTGGAGTTTCAGCAGTTCCGTTTCCTTTTTGAGCTGGTGGATCTCCGTTTCGAGTTTGTTGATATAACCGGATGATTTGACCAGATTGCCGGAAACGATGTCATAGCGTTTTTTCAGTTCTTCAAGAGCCCGCAGCAGTTCCCGGTTCCGGGCATCCTGCGCCGTCTGGCTGTTCAGAACCGAACGGACCATATTGCGGGTATCGCGCATGTCTTTCGACGCCAGGGCAATCTGCCCGGCCAGCGCATCGGCGTATCTTTCCTGCCTTTGTTTCTGCGCCATAAGCACCGGGTCGGCATCCGGCTGGGGGATCAGATTCCAGCGCGGCGACTGCTCCTCGCGGTAAATGGTATGCTGTTCGTGCATGACCGATTTCCGGTTGGGATCGACATACCGGCCGATGGCGTAAGCCCGCATCACCGGATTGGACCGGATTTTGTTCTGGTCGTCCGCAGGGATTTGCCGCGCGGCTACGTACACCGGCACATGGGTGAACTGTTTCGGCATTTCCTTGCTCCGGCAGCCCGAAAGCGCAAGCAGGGACATAATTCCGGCACTGAGCGAATACATGATTTTCTTTTGCATAATGAGTTCCTTTCAATTAGGGTTGATTTCGTGAGAATGAATTGAGAATATCCCGGGCGGAGCGTTTTTTCTCCTGCCCCTGGATTTTCTGCTGTACGAGCTTGTTCAGCAGGGTATTGGCGACTTTTGCCTCGTCCAGATTGATGACCTGCTGGACGAACAGATAAAACTCCGTGCCTGCGGCAACGCGGATGAAATACGACTCCTTGCTGATCTGTTTGGAGACGTCCTGAAGCATAATCTGGGCAAACGTTTCCGTGCCGCGCGCCAGCGCGTTTTTCGTCGTGCCCTCCTGCGTGGAGATCATGCCGCCCGCATTGGAATAGAGTTCGGTGGTCTGATATCCCTGCGACATACCCTGGGCGAAAGCCAGCGTGTACATCAGGAATTTCGCCAAATTCTCATTGCTGACAACTTGACCGGGAATGCCAGCGGCCATATCGCTGATCGCCGCCTTGCCTTTGGTATCCGGATGGTTGGATTT
>JAZUCR010000627.1:0-7010 GCA_045639225.1 Victivallales bacterium | reverse complement strand
ATTCTTGAATTCATCCGGGATCATGCAGAACTGATCCAGCTGATCCAGATATTTTTCCTGGCGGTCGTAATACTGTTCGATCTTGGCGACCGTTTTCGGCGCACTTTTGATTTGATACGGAGAATTGGCCTGTTTGACGATGTATTTATCGATGTAATCCAGATGGACCTTTCTCGCTCGCTGGTAAATCTTCCGGAAATCGAAGGGGAAGGTGCCGGTTTTGCCGCCGGCACGGCGGTATGCCTGCGTCAGATGGATCTGTCTCGTCAAAGTAGCGCGGTCGAGCGCGGTCGATGCAATGTTCCAGCGTTCCAGCTTCACCGGATCATCCGCCAGAAGAGCGCGGCCGCGGTCGAAAATAGCATGCGCCTTTTTCAGAGTCTCCAGATCCAGATACGCGAAGAGCCCCTCGGAAATGGGATACATCGGGACAAAGGATTTTTTGTCGAGAGCGGACTGGCGGAGCAGTTCGCGGTACTGCAGGAAAAGCGGACCTGCTTTTCCATAATAAAGGTTGGCAAAATCCTGCGACTCCTTCCGGAAATCCAGATTCGGATTTTCCATGAAACGGGAAATGAGATAATATTTGTATTCGCGGGCGTCGGGGAAAGAGGTGGAACTGATTTCACATTTGACGGAGTCGGCATATTTCTGCAGATAGCGGTAATCCTCCTGATAAGTGAATTCCGACGGTGCGGGCAGATTGTTGGGATAATCGAAATTGTCGCCGTAATCCCAGAAGGCGAGCCGGGCGATTTTGCTCCAGCGGTCCAGACGGCTTCGGGTATACTCATTGGAAGAGTCGGAAATGGGCATGAGCTGATTGCCCCGGGTATCGCAGAGCCGCACCCGGACATTGGAGCCGGCCTGGATATTTTTGGGAATCGTTTCAGTATACTGATAGGCGAAAGTGGAAAGCAGGATATCGGGATAATCGTTTTTGATGCCGTCGGCCAGTTCATTGACCAGGTCCAGCATGATCCCGGACTGCGTGCCTCCGTATTTTGCGGCCAGCTTTTTGCAGTTTTCGCAGACGCAGTAATTCTGGTTGTCATTCTGGGTGATATCATAGATCACCGGCGGCGGAGTCTTCTGCTGACGGGCCTTTTCACGGTCGCGTTTGATAAATTCCCGCAGTCTCTGATGCATGATCTTGCGCAATTCCGGATTGCTGAGACAAAGCTGACCTTTGAATTGTCCGCCGACACGCTGACCTGCTTTGTTCAGAGCAAAATATTCGGGATGGGTTTTCTTATAGCGGTCGTAGGAAACGTAATAGGCGAAAGTATGACACGGGGCGGGACTGCCGAAACCGGAACTGCCGCCGTATTCCGGCGCGATCGTGCTCCAGCCGAGATCGTTGATCCGCCGCTTTGCCGCAAAGTGCCCCCGGTCTTTCCGGAAGAGCGAAGCGAGCGAACGGACGGCAATCGCGGGTTTTCCCTGCAGGTCGAGATTCTTCACCGGGAGTTCTTTCAGTTCGGGGACATATTCGGCGTCGCCGGAGAGGAACCGCACTCCGCAGCAGTCTTCCAGATAATGGTATGCCGCATAAAGGACGCCGCGCGGACTGCCGCCGCTCAATTCGACGGATTGGTCTCCGGCCGAACGGATCTTCCATTCTTCGAAAGCCAGTCCGGGATCGATTTTCAGGCTGAAACGGACTTTTGCATCTTTCCCGGAAAGCATTTTCCGGCAGTATTCCTGCAATTCCCCTCCGGCGTTTTTGATTCCGGGATCGGCGTTTTCGGGGAGGATGATCTCCTGGGCGGAAAGCAGGATGCCGCCGAGACATGCCGCAGCGGCGATTCGTTTGGTTATCTTCAGCATAATGATTGTTCCTTTCGGGATTGCGGACCCGATCACCAGGTCAGTTTCCATTTCGAGTACGGATAGGGCGACACGAACTGGTCGAATTCCTGGGAACGGTTGCTGTATGCTGTCACATATGGACCTGCCCGGAAGGAATGGACTGCGATATCCAGCGAAACGGCATTGAACGTTCCGAGATGGCGGGCAAAATAATCGCGGCGGCCGTCATAAGTTTTGAAGGCGCAGGTGTTGTAATTCCAATCATTGATCCCGTTGACCGTCGGCTGTGCCCGGTCGGCCGCATACACGACCCGGCCCGGCTGTTTCAGATCGGTGAAACGCAGGGGACGGAATTTGACGGCGGAAGTGATATATCCGCCGAGTCCGATATCAACGCCGATCGATTGTTCCTTGAGCTTATATCCGGTATGAGTCCAGGAGGTGAACGTCTGTTCCTGAGCAGGACAAGTCCACGGCGCACAGCCGATATAGTGACGAAGCAGCAATGCCGAACGCTGAGAAGTGGCCGCCGGATAGGCGTTGGACCGGGTCGGCAGTGATTCCCGGTTGTCTCCGGCATACAGGGTCACACCATTGCCGATGGTTTTGACGTTGTTGATGCAGGAAGATTTCTTGGCCATCTCCCGCGCTTTGTTCAATGCCGGCAGCAGCATCGCCGCCAGGATCGCAATGATCGCGATCACCACGAGGAGCTCTATGAGCGTAAAGCTGTGCTTACGCTCCAGTGATGAATGATGATCCTCCTCCGCTCTTCGAGCTATGGAGAACAAGGAGATGAATGAGGATTTGACGAGGTTTTCCGATTTCAGCATGGTTTCCTTCCTTTCATTTTATGTTTTGAATTGAAAATTCGATCTGAAACACTGCGCTTCCCGGGGCTTTGGCGATCTCGATGACCGAACCGGTCCGGGTGAATTCGACCGGCTCCATATTGTGCTTTTCATCGAGCACGGAAACCCGGATCGGAGCATCGGCGGGAATCCCGGCGATATCCAGCTGAATCTTCTCTGCGTCAAGCTTGAAGCAGCTGTAAAGGATCAATCCGCTGCCGTCGGCATCCTTCGCCGCGAGCAGACGGGTCCCTTCGGGTCCCTGGACCGTATGCACCCGCTGCTGATAACGGGTCTGGAACAGGCCGCAGGTGCAGAGCGCATAATAGACTTTTTTCGGCTGGAAATAATAGTCGAAAATGCCCCAGGAACCGAAACCGGCGGTGTAATAATGGGAAAGGTCGATCGGGGAATCCTGCCAGGCGGCGATGGTCGAGGCGGTGAACGCGGCGGAATCGACCCCGCCCATGTCCTTATACCCGGCCTCGCCGCCGGAGATGTTGACATAATGCCATTCGGTCAGATGGATCTCGGCCTGTTCCAATCCGATGGCGTCAGCCATGAACCTGGCGGCATACGGCTGGAAGCACATGCCTTCGAGGTTGGAACTGTAATGATGCCAGGAGAGGAAATCCGGCTTGATGCCGTGCTGACTGCATTTGATTGCCAGCTGGCGGAATTTGGTAATATTCAGACCGATCGCGGCGAATCCGCCGACTTTGATCTCGGGGAATTCCTCTTTTAGCCGCTTGTAGACGATCACGAACATTTCCAGATAATCCTCGAACGTGCCGTCCCACATGGAGAACATTTCCGGCTCGTTCCAGACCTCCCAGTAACGGATATTCCAATGATGGCCGTTGGCCCAGCCGCGGTTATAATGGCGGACGATCCCGGCGCAGACTTCGGCGAAATGATGGAAGTCTTTCGGCATGTGCGCGGTGAATTTCTTCTTGGCGTGGTCGATGCTGATCCCGAGGCGGTAATAGACCTCCGGCCCCTGCTCCATGGTGTTGCTGAAATAATAATCGGTCTGGTCGAAGAAATAATTGGCGGGATCGGCGGGATCGGCATGTTCGAGCGGGAAGACGAAAATGGTATCGACCAGGCGGGAACCGGGCTCGGACAGCGGGACATCGTGCGTGCGCATGCTGGAGGCGCCGAGCTTGCGGTAGACCTCATTCATATCATGATTGGCCTGACTGGTGATCTTCGGGCCGAAATTGACGCCGTAGATGGGACGTATGCGGCTGGCTTCCCGGCTGAAATCGATCCGGGGAACCGCCTGACGTTCCGGCTGAAGCGAGGGCATGACATCATGCAGAACGCCGCGGATGGCCGCCGGTTCGGAAAGATCGGGCAGATCGAGCCCGGCGAGACGTCCGGCGGAACGGGCCATATTCCGGAGCAGTTCCCAATCGGGAGGATTGGCGCCGGCGCCGGAATAAACCGGATCGGGAGCCGCGGCCCCGAGTTTCAGCAGACCGTATCCCTCATACTCATTGTTCAGAGAATCGTAATACTGGGCGCCGAGAATGGAACTGATGTCGGTCAGTACCAGCTTGAAGGCGGCCTCGCCGTTTTCCAGCAGTTCGGAAGCGGGAAAAGCGAAATCGACCGTCCATTCGCCGGGCTTCCGGCTGCCGGAAACCGATCCCTCCGTCACGGGTCCGGTCCGCGCCCGGTTCAGATAGTGCACCGAAGCGCCTTCGGCATTGAGCAGGAACTGATGATTCGACCGCGAATCGGCAATGAAAAATTCGGTGGAATTGTCGAAACACCAGGAAACGTAGGATTTGCGCATCGGCAGCATGACTTTGGAAAAAGTCCGGCAGCACACGTGCAGACGGAGCATTCCGGCAGCGAGGGCGAACCGGGCGGTGAATTCGCCCGCCGGCGCCAGATCGTCGGTCTGCCGCGCCCGGAACGAAGTGATGCACGGCAATTTTTGCCAGTCGGCCTCGCCCGGAACATGATCGAATTCGGTCAGCGGAAACACCGGCAGGGAATCGAAGGGAATCTCTTTCGATCCGAGATGAAAGAAACGGGATTTCATGGTTTTTCCTCCAAATATGGTTTAATGTAAACATCTTTTCTGAGTTCGGGTTTTTCCAGCACCTGCCGGATCAGTGCTTCGGCGCAGGCATCCGGCGGGACCGTAATGCTGGGAAAAGAAAAGCCGCCCTTTCCCCGGCACCACGGAGTATCGAACACGCCGATCCGGTATTTCGGAAAGAATCCGCATTCCGCCGCGATTTTCAAAGTATTGACCAACTGAAAATCACTGGCGGCCGCCAGCCCGTCCGGACGGCTGTCCGGTCCGGAAAAAATCTGATACAGCAGACTGCCGGTCTCCTGCTCCGACCGATGCGGGATGAAGACATGATAAAACGGATCCAGGCCGGCTTTCCGAAGCGCATCGGAAAAACCGTCCGCCATCAATTTATTCTGGTGCCAGCGGAACAGTTCCGGAGAAAACAGGAGCCGGAACCGGATCTGTTCGCCGATCAGCAGCGGACGGCGGCAGCCGTTCTTCAGCAGATATTCGGCAGCCAGTTTTCCGATGGCATAATAATCGATCAGCACCCCGGTAACACCTTCAGGACGGCCGCCGTCGAAAAAATTGAAGAAAACCGGTTTTTTGCGGAGAAATTTGGAAATATAGGGATTCTTCTGAAAAAAATAACCCTCCAGGATCAACCTGGATGATAAAACGGAATTGGCCAGTCCGGAAAGGCTGCGCCGGATATCCAGACGGGGCTTCGCAACCGTAATACTGCTCGTGTCAATAAAATCGAGGCGGCAATTCACGCGGCCGGCGACGGTCTTCATGGACTGGAAAATGTCCTCATAGAAATCACCGTGTCCGCGCATGACGGCAGCGATGACAGGATTTTTACCCTGGGGCTGACATAAAACGGTTCCGCGGCGTTTCCGGCGTTCGACCAGACCATCGGCAGCGAGACTGGCATAGGCGCTCCGCACGGTTTCGCGCGAGAAACCGAATTTCGCCGCCAGCTCGACTTCCCCGGGCATGGCGCCGTGCTGCCACCAGCCGCTCCGGATGCCGCGCCGGAGATAGGCCAGCACCAGATCTTTTTTTTCACCCCGTTTCATCGTCCCAGTACTCCTGTCTGGAGAAAATTTATCCCACAATTCGGATTTTTCAATCATACATATTGAAGTTTCCGGTCGGATTAATTATTTTTAACCATACATAATTTTCCGGAATGAGGCTGTATCCCGGACTTTAACAACGCGGCGCCGCTGCCGGCTTCCGCCCGTCGGCCCGGCCGCGTCCCGATTCCGCCGGAGGGTGAATTGCACACTTTTTACGATTTTTCATTTTTCCGGCTTGACATTTCGCAGAAAGAATGCTATTATTTGAGGAAACAAGGGCAGCCCGATCAGGAAAACATCAAAAAAGGATACAGATTTTCCGACGGGGTTGAAAACAACACAACAGAAAGGTTGACTAAAATGGAAGAAAAGAAAGAAGTTTTCGCAGACGGTATCGGACAGATTCATTTCGCGGGCGGTATGGTTCGTTATGATTTTGTAACTCTTCAGCCGGAAAAAGAAGGCGCCGCTCCTGTGCCCAAAGCCAATTTGCGCATCATCATGCCTCCGCAGGGTTTCCTTGCCACCTTCAATTCCATGCAGCAGCTGATCGACAAACTGCTGGATGCCGGCATTCTCCAGAAAAACGAGAACGCCAAGAAGTAAGATCGAGGCCATATGCAGTTCGGGCGGCAGAAACGATTCGGCCGCCTGAACTGAATCAGGAGCAGAAAAGTAATGAACGACAACAGCATGATCATCTATAATGAACTGGTAGCGGGAGACGTCTGTTTTTCGCTTCCCGGAGCGTTATCGGTCATTCCGGTTCGTTTTTCTTTTCCTGCTCCCGAGCTGAATTTCACGTCCTGGTTTTCAGTTTCAGCCGGAATCCATTCCGAATGGCTGTTCATCCAGGAACGGATCGAACATTTCTTTATTTCCGTCTCCGGACTGATCCGGACAGCCTTCCGGAAAACCTGCCGGACGGCAGTTTTTTTCAGCATCCGGAAAATCAATGTTCTGCGGGCCAGAATCCTGAAACTTTCTTACGCCGGCCGCAGGCTATGACTCAGATCAACCCGTTGTATATTTCCGAATGAGCCGCGCAGATGCCCTTGCTGTGCGGCTTTCTTTTTGCCCTGCCGCCGGTTCTGATGCGAACCTGCGGTCCTCCCTTGACGGATTTTGTGAAGAAAATCCGGCTTAAAACGCGGAAAAAAAATGAAAACGGGCTTGACAACGAAAAAAAATGTGTTAAATTAAACCCTTTGAGATATTCCATTTTCA
>JAZUCR010000626.1:0-4185 GCA_045639225.1 Victivallales bacterium | reverse complement strand
ATTTCTATGAAGGGGGAGTATCTCGGGCATCTGCCCGGCAGCGACCCGTTGTCGCTGTATCTGAAAAAACGGATCTTTCCGCAGCTCGGAGGAACGGGCCGGAACGGGATCCGCGTGTTCCGCACCGATGGCACCAATGCCGTCTACATCTACGAGGACCGTGAAACCGGCGCCCGCGCTGTCGGCAAGTTCTTTTATTCCGAACGCATGCACGACTGGGACGCGGCATTCCGCCGTCTCGACCGGGAATACCGCAGCATCACGCTGTTCCGGTCGCATCTGGACAACAGAATCCATTATACGGCACGCCCGCTCGGCTGCAATGCGGACCTGAACCGGCTGCTGGTGGTGGAATACTGTCAGGGTGAAAGACTGGACAGCGTCATCCGGCGGGCGATCGGCGAGAACAACGACCGTCTGCTTTACGGCAAGTTGACCGCACTGGCGGATTTTCTGGTCGAAGTGCACAACCGGTCCGCAGGAAAAACCGGAATCGATTTCGAGCAGAACTGCGCCTATTTCCGGCAGCTGGTGAGACAGGACTGTGAGCTGATCCCGCACAGTGAGGCAGACTATCTTCTCACCTTATGCCGTCAGTGGCACGACGATCCGGTCATGTGGCAGGACCGGGAAGTGCTGGTACACGGAGATGCCACGCCGTCCAATTTCTGTTTCGGCGACGGGCCGCTGGTGATCACGTTCGATCTCGAACGGGTGCGGCGGACGGACCGGTTGTTCGATCTGGGACGGCTCACGGCCGAACTGCGCCATTTCTTCTTCCGTTCCACCGGCAATCTGCATGCGGCGGAACCGTTCATCGGTCATTTCCTGTGGGAATACTGCGGGCATTTTCCGGACCGGGAAAGGAGTTTTCAATCGATCACCGGACGGCTGCCGTTTTATATGGGCATGAACCTGCTGCGGATCGCGCGCAATTCGTATCTGGAACGTTCCTACCGGAGAGCGCTGATCACCGAAGCGGAACATTGTCTGGAAAGGAGAAGCACATGATCCGCGGGCTGCTTTTCGACCTCAACGGCACGCTGATCGACATCCGGACCGACGAAGGGGATCCGCAGACATGGCGCACCACGGCGGATTTCCTGGGCTATCACGGGGTGCGGATCACGCCCGAACATCTGCGGATCCGATACACGGAACTGAACCGGAAACAGCGACGGGAAAGTCCGGAACCTTATCCGGAATTCGATGCGGTGAAAGTCTTCCGGGACATCATTGCCGAAACCGGACGGGAAACCGGATCGGGCAGACTGAGCCGATGCTGTGCGCAAGTCTTCCGCGCCGCCTCGCTGCGACAGCTGGTCCCCTATCACGGAACATCGCGGATTCTGGATCAGCTGCAGAAAAAATACCGCCTGGCGGCGGTCTCGGATGCGCAGAAACTGTGGGCGGTCCCGGAACTGCAAATGCTCGGGCTGGACGCATATTTCAGCACGGCTGTAATTTCCGGCGATCTCGGATTCCGGAAACCGGACTCGAGATTGTTCGAAATCGCGCTCCGGCGGCTGCGTCTCACGCCGGAGGAAGTGATCTTCACGGGCAATGACATGTTCCGCGATATTTACGGAGCGCACCGGGCAGGATTGAAAACCGTGTTCTTCAAAAGCAACCAGGGGGATCACCGTTTTCACGGAGCGGATCCGGATTACATCATCTACCGGATCGAAGAGTTGCCGCGCGCGATCGAATTTCTGGGCGGCAGACCGCCGGGAGCGGGCTGACAATGCAGCTGTTCATCCTCGATCGCGATCCGGAAAAAGTTCCGGCGATGCTGTGCGATGTGCATGTCCGGAAAATGTGTCTGGAAACCGCGCAAATCCTTTCGTCCGTGATCCGGCTGCAGAAGAAAAAACTGCCGCCGGAACTGCCGAAGCCGTATAACGTGAATCACCCGGTGATCCGGGCGCTGGATACCGCTCAGAAAATCAACTGGACCGTGCAGTTCAATACGGCATTGCAGCGGGACTACTGCCGCAGGTTCGGAAAAAAACACGCGTATTTCGGACGGGCGGAAATCTACCATGAAATTCTGTTTCGGACGGGAACAGCCATTATTCCGTCCGGCTGGACCTTCGCACGGGCTTTCAAAGACGTGAAAATCACCGAACCGGACATTGTTCTGGCTTACCGGCAATATTACCGGCATAAACGGAAACTGATCCGCCGCTGGCATTACACCAAGACAAAGGAACCGGACTGGCTGAAGGGATAAGGCTTATTTCCCGCCGGTCTGCGGCCAATCACCGAAAAAACGGAAAAATCTTGTATTTTTTTGTATTTTTAAACTTGAAATTATCGGAAACCGGTGTATCTTTGTCACAAATGGAGGAGATTTTCGAATGGGTTTGAAATCATCGCCGATCAAAAGACGGCAGATCATAAACGAGATCATGGAAAGCATCCGGACCGGGAAACTGGTCGGCGGCGAACGCCTCGCTCCCGTGCGCGATCTGGCAAAACATTTCAACGTCAGCCTTTCCGTTGTCCAGAACGCCATGCGCGAACTCATCGGCAACGGGTTCGTCGAATGCCGCGGACACAGCGGTTTTTACGTCTGTTCCGCCAATCCGGAAACTCCCGCACCGAAAACCGAAACAGTACAAAAAGATACAAACGGACGGATCATCCTGAATGCCGTCCACCATTCCGATCTGGTCTGGCGGCATACTTATGAAGAATACGATGCCATTCGCGAAGAACAGCTGCTCCATCTGCTGGACCTGGCCCGAAAACATCCCCTTTTCCATTTCTGCGTCGAACAGACTCAGATCATGCGCGTGTTTCTGGAGAAGCATCCGGAAGCCGCGGAACAGTTCCGCCGGCTGTATCGGGCTGGGCGCTTCGAACTGTTCGGCAGTTTCTGCATCCCCGACCTGAATATGGTTTGCGGTGAATCCATTGTCCGGAATCTGCTGGACGGACGCGAATATTTCCGCTCGCTTTTCGGCGAGGAACCGGTGATCGCCTGCATGTCCGACGCTTTCGGCATGTGCGCCCAGCTGCCGCAGATCCTGGTCAAATGCGGATTCCGTTATCTGCTGCCGGGACGCACGCCCAATCTGCCGGACGAGATCCGGCAATCCGCACGGCCGTTCCATTGGCATGCGCTGGACGGTTCGGCAGTCCTGACCGCTTTCGGCATGGCCTCCATTTCCCATTTGGGATATGAATGCAATGTGCCGATACTGCGCGGTCATGACTATCAGCTCGCCCATTGTCTGGCCGGACTCCCGAATCTCCCCGGCACGGTCCTTGCGCAGTATATGACCGAGGAAGGGCTGATCCGCGAGGATCTGTTCTGGTTATTGGAAACCGTCAACCGCAGGGCCGGGCGCAAGGTCGAATTCGGTTCCGCCCTGGAATTCTTCCGGCTGATGGGAAACGAGGCTCTTCCTGCGTATCACGGGGAAATGAATCCGGTCTTTTCCGGCTGTTATTCCACCCGGATCAGCGTCAAACAGGCCGTCCGGCAAGCGGAAAACCTGCTGCTCTCCGCCGAAACCGCCGCCGCTTTTGCCGGACTTGACCATGACTGGACGGCGGCATGGCGCGACCTTTTCCTGACCCAGTTCCATGACGCGGTCTGCGGCTGCCATACCGATGCCGCCAATGTCCGGATCATGGAAAAGCTCCGGAATGTTGCCGCCGAAGCGGAAACCATGTTCAAACATGCCAGGAAAAAGCCGCTCCGGTTCGTGACTTTCGGAACAGGGGACGGACCGCAGTTCATTTGCTCCGATACCGCTCCGGCGGATGTTCCCGTTCAGGAGGACGGCGGAAAATATTATTATCAGCTCGAGTTGCCCTCCTGCGGGGTCAAATCTTTCCGGAGCGCCGCTTCCGGCGTCAAAGGGAAAAAATGTTCCGTCCGTTTCAAGACCGATCATTTCGAAGCTGATTTCAGTTCGCCGTTCCCCGTCATCCGCAATTTGGACGGGGAAAATGTCTTTTCGGCCGATCACTTCGGGGAGATCCTGTTCCGGTCCGATTTCGGCACCATGTGGGCGGAACAGTATACCGATTGGTATCACGGTCACGCCGAACAGAAGGAAACCGTCCGGGAAATCATTTCCGGTCCGGTCTTTTTCAAGGCCGTGACCGAAGGCGAAGTCCTGCCGCGCCAGCCCGAAGCCGGAAATCTCGGCAACCATTGGCCTGGGTTCG
>JAZUCR010000625.1:0-5156 GCA_045639225.1 Victivallales bacterium | reverse complement strand
GATGTAGGCGCGCCATTGCTCGCGAGTGCGCGGACGGAAGCTGTCGTTCGACCAGGTTTCCGCATGGAAGGTGCAGGTGTCGGCGCCGAACATCGCCGAAAGTTCCAGCATCCGGGTCGTCCGCTCGATCATGCGCTTGCGGTCGCCTTCGAACGGGAGAGAAAGTTCATTGCCTTCGCCCCAGTCGGAATGGGCGCAGCGGCAGGAGGCTCCGCGGCTTTTGAAGATGTCAAGGACTGTCTCGACCCGTTCAGGATGATCGAGCAGTTCCCGCATCATCTCACCCGTGAGCGTAAAAAGGCTCTTCCCGCACGCCATATACTCATCGATATGAGCCGCAAAATCGGCATCCGTCTTTTTTTCCGACAAACCGAAATATACGGTGAACGGGATATTTTTATTTATGATTTTGGTTTTTTGATCTGGCATATCGAACTCCTCCTGTGTTCCCGGTTATTTTAATAACATCTTTAACTTTTAAGCTTTATTCCGGTGCTCAGAACAGAATAGTCCACGGATTTGAAATCGGAATAGTAACGGATCTTCCGGACGGTGATCCGGATGACGCAGTAGTCCGGGTCGGTGACGCCCAAGCTGTAATACTGTTCGTCGCCGTCGCGCCAGATCCGCTCTTTCGTGGCGGCATCTTCCAGGATCTCGGCTGTGCCGGCGAGGCTCAGTCCCCGGAAAAAACGGCGGTCCACGAAGTATATGGAGGCTTTCGGGTCGTTCCGCAATGCCTTCACTTTTTCGCTGGAGGTGTTGGTTGTGAAATAGAACTCGCGCAGACCGTTCCTTTCCCTCGGCTTGAGCATGGCGCGGGTAACGGGAAAACCGTCCTTGTCGATGTAACACAGCTGCGCACTGGAGCATCTGTCGATCAGATTGCCGAATGTTTTTTCCGGATTTCGAATCATTTTTTTCCCCTTTAATGATCTCTTCCCACTAAGACTTTTGTTACCGTAACAATATACACTGCCGGCCGGTCAAATACAAGCAGAACTCGCGTGTCAGCCATTTCTCCGCTTGACAAATCGACGGACCGCAATTACATTATAAAAAAAGGGCCCCGATCATGACGGATTCTACAATCATTGCGATAATCTTCATCCTGGTTATCAGTATCGCGGTCATTTATTTTTATGCCAGAGGCGGCTCTTATATTTCCTATGAGATTTTCGCAGATCGAAGCAATCAGAAAATCCATCTCGAGAATGTCGATGAGTCGATCGTCGATTGCGTTTTGGCTGTTATCTGCGAAGCATTTGATATGGATCCAGCCGACAGCGGCAGAATCCGGGAACATGATACGGTCAAAGCAATTTACGATTCGTGGTATCGAGGTTCTTTTGTCCCCTGTGACGACTGTGAACTGGAACGGTTCCATGCGATGCTGAAAGCCCTGATCCATCTGACGGATAAAGATCTGGATGTATCGGACGATTTCCTGAAGATGCAGATCGGTGAAATAATGACTTTTATCGCGCGGATCAGGCACAATGCTCCGGTTTCCGATTCGGAAAAGGAGTTTATCATATACAGTCAGTCTGATATTTTCTGATCCGTTCTGAGATGGAATTTCGGTCGGCAGATGATTGGAAAGTTCTCCATCGGTTCCGCAGGAATCACCTTTTCGGGAGGCTGCAGCACCGTCAGCACATGATCCGATAAAACCGAATTGAGCCAGGCTATCGTCTGTTGGCGCCCCTCCATTCCCGCACCATATCCTTTCTGTCGTAAAAAAACGGGATTCGACCGTTGAAAGTTGTTTTTCGGATCGTAATTCCTGTCAGCAAACAGCGAACTTTATGAAGAAAATAATATACTTCCGAAGACAAAAAACTTCAAGGCAAAATGAGTCTTTCATACAGAAAATTTATCAGGACCGGGCGGAGAGGACCGGACCACGGATTTTATTTTCCCCGGTAAAGGAAATCCAGGAAGAGTTTGCAGCCGTCCAGCAGGCTCGCCGTTTCCACTTTTTCCTCTCTCGTATGGGCGCCCGCGGCGCGGACCACCCCGAAACAGACCGCGGGAATGCCCATGGAAAGAGGAATGTTGCAGTCGGTCGAGCCGGAACGCTCCAGCCCCTCGACATGGAGGACCTCCCGAAGCGAGGAAAAATAACGTTCCTTCAGGGCGTCGAACGCTTCCTTGGGGATCTCGGTCCCGCAGGGACGTTCGCCCAGAAGTTCCACGTCCACATGGATCCCGGTCGCCCGGAACGCTTCGATGGCATGCTGGAAAAGATCCTGCATTCCGGCAAGACATTCCTTGCTGTCGGAACGGTATTCATAGAGCATTTCCGCATTCTGGGCAATGGTGTTGACCGAGGTGCCGCCCGAGATCACTCCGACGTTGTAGGTGGTGGTGCTGTTTCCCTCTTTCGGAACCTTCACCGTGTAAAGGAAGGTGATGAGGCTGGCCAGGGAATGGATGGCGTTGCGGTTCCCGAAGGAGGCAAACGAGTGTCCGCCCTCCGTGGCAACGCTCACCTTGTACCGGTGCGAGCCCACTGCCTGGGTCACGACCTTGTTCATGCAGGAAGAATCCAGCGAAACGAAGGCGGTCACCCTTTTCCCGTAATCCGCCATGATCTTCCGGCAGCCTTTCAGGTTGCCCAGTCCCTCTTCGCAGGAATTGGCCGCGAACAGGATCTTTTCCGGCGCGGCGGGAAGGTGGTCCTTGTAATATTTCGCGCAGACCATGAGCACGGCAAGATTGGCGGTATCGTCGCTCACGCCGGGACAGTGCATGAACCCGTCCTTTTCTATGAAAGGCATGGGCTTCAGGTCGGGAAAGACCGTATCGGTATGCGCCATCATCACCGTGAAAGGCTCGTCGTCGCCGAGCGAAAAGTTCACCGGTGCGAGCACGTTGAGCGCGTCGTCGACCGTCACGTCCCTGAACCCGTTTTCCGTGAACCATTTCCTGCAGTATTCCGCCCGGAGTTCCTCATGATGCGAGGGAGCGGGAAGCTTGCACAGATCCCGTACGATCTGCAGGGCCTCCTGGTGAAGTTTTTCCGCGTGAATGATCATTTCCTGTGTGATTGCCATTTTTTTTCTCCTGTCTCAAGGTTTATGATTTTATTCAAGGTTTGGTCTCTTCATTTATTTTCTTCCTGTTATCAGAAAGTTTTTTCAGCGCGTCTTCGATCCGCTTCTCCGACTCGATTTCCGAGCGCCGGTTTTCGTAGGAATAACGGAAATCTTTCAGGTTTTCGGCGATCGAATCCGCCATCTGCCGGTCGGTCACGCCCTCCGTCCTTTTCTGTTCGATCAGACCATAGACAAGCCGGCGCGTTTCGTTATGGCCTTCGATGTTTTCCCGATCTTTGGTCCGGGCGCAGACGGAAAAGGCGAACTGCGTCATAATGAAGGCGAAAATCAGAACGAACCAGCTGTACCAGCGGATCTTCCGCCAGGCGAACACCGCCCCGGCAATAACCGCAGCGCCGGCCAGCAGAGTCAGAACCGCACCTGAAGCATACCCCGGAAGTGTCAGAAAATCCTGATGGACAGTTCCGGCTGCCAACTGCTGCTGCAAACTTTCGAAGAAGCGTTGGGTGCGCTCTCCCGAAGCGTTATTTCTTTGGATAAAGCTTAATGAAAACAAAACGAATGCGGCAAAAAGATGCATGGCGACACAAACGAGATAGATACCCATCCGCCACCAGCGTGGAATAAAATTCAGAAAGATCAGAAACACCACCGGACCGATCAACGCGATGAAAGCGAACAGAAGCAGCAGTATATCCTGTGAAATCATAGTCTCATCCTTATGCGGTCCGGAAAAGATGAACGAAAGTTTTTTCATTACCGGACTTCTCCTGCGGTAATATACCTTTTGCGGAAAGAGAAATCAAGCACCGGAAACGCAAAAATACCCGCCTGAAAAGTTCGAACGGGGATGATAAGGTTACCATTCCGGGAAGCCGTAAAGCCGCCGCTGTTCCTTCCGGTCCATTGGAAACGGTTGGTTTCATAGTTCACCGGACGAAATTGCAATTAATCACCGATTTGAACTTGAAAAAGTGTTCACGACGTGATATAAGTGGAATTGAGACACTGATGAGGGTTATTTCCCGGCTCTGGTCCCGTTTGGGTAAAAAAACTTCCCGGAGAAAGTGATGGCTTTTTCTTTGATGAAACACAGCAATTTGTGGAAAGAACGTCATTCCGTTGGAACTCTGCTGACCTTCGCCATCGTATTCACTGGACTCGGGTTGCTCTTCTGGCTGGACTTCGGTCTGATTCCGCTGGCTCAGGTTGTGCGCAGCCGTTCGTGGACAGCCGTCCCCGCGGTCGTGACCGAATCTTTCGCGGAACCATATGGCAGAGGCGGCCGTGTGTGCATTCGCTTCGAGTATGTCTGGGAAAACCGGAAACGGCAGGGGAAATACTATGATTTCTTCCTCTCCCGGAGGTCTTACGGCGGAGGCTCGGCGAGAGAAGAAGTCATCAAATCCCATCCGGTCGGAAAGCGGATCGAATGTCTGGTGAATCCGGATGATCCGGCGGAATCGGTGGTATCGCGGGCGATCCCGTGGTGTGCCTGGAGCGGAATGCTGCCATTGGTGTTCGTCGCCATCGGGATATCGGTCGGTTGGCAGGCAGTGCGCACGATCCGGACGAAACTGAAATCTGCCGCCCGCCGGAAAGCGAAACTCCGCCAATGAGTTCTAACGGTTCATGCACGGAAAGGAGATATTGATATGGATATTCTCGATTATGTATTTCTGGCACTTTTCTTTTTCATCTATCCCTTGTCCGCATGTCTCCTGTTCGACCGATACAAAGGGCATTTTCACGGTTTCAGGATGCTGAACCCGATCGTGCTGTATTCACTTCTTTCCTGGGTAACGGTAAATGGATTCGTATATCTCAATTATTTGCTGGACCCGAAGAGTTTCCGAGGTCCCGAAGGCGCATTCGCCTTGTTTTTCGGCTGGCTCTATTTGTGGATAACCTCCATACCGGTCTTTCTGCTTTATCCGGCGGTCCGGATGATCTGCCGCAGAACGGAAAAGGGAAAACCAAACCGGCCTGACTGATCCGTCCTTCCATCATTCGACCGGATGATCGAAATATGGTCGTTGTTTTTTTCGTCATCGGAAATCCGCGGATGATTTGACTTTTTCCGGCGGCAAGGCT
>JAZUCR010000624.1:0-1507 GCA_045639225.1 Victivallales bacterium | reverse complement strand
TCACGGCGGATTCGATCACGATCACCGCACGCAAGTCCGACGGCACCGTCATAGATACCTGCCGAATCGCAGCGAAATGATCATTTCAGTAAGGCCATGTTCCCGATAGGGCCGGCACACTTCAGTATGTGTTTTATGGTTCCACGGAATCCTGCTCGGTGATTTTACGTATTTTTATGTCGATTTTCTTTTTTTTCCTTGCAATTTATCTTTTTTCGGTTATATTTCCATGATGCCGATAATTAAAGCTGGAATTATCGGCATCATGAATACCTTTTTTCCATTGTTTATGACAAGTTCCAGTAGAAAAAACATCTGTCATGCAGGCAGCACATTACCGCCCGATGCCGGGAACGGATCCTTCAGTAAAGTTCGACTTCGGTGAGCAGCCGGCCGTTCGGTTTCCTTTTCCGGATATTCAGTCGGACCAGGTCGGATTTTTCCCCGTTCAGCGGGACGTTCACCATATCCGCCTGGTTGTTCCGCACGGAAAAGGTTTTGCCGTTGACTGCAACATCACAGTCGATCAGACTGCCGTCGAGCGTATAAAGGACTATTTTCTTCAACTCATGAGCTTTCGGCAGACGGATCTCCAGCCAGGGATTTTTGTCCGCGGCAGTGGGTGACCAGCTGTATTGGTCGAAATTCGGTTTGATCAGCCCGTCCACCAGATAAAACAGCGTGCCGGTTTTCAGATTGGTATAAGTCTTGAATTCGGAAGAGGCTTTGATAACGGCGGCGCCGGGCGGGCGTATTCCTTTGCCGTAATCGAGGATGCCTTTCATGGGCAATTCACCGATGCCGATCAGATTGCCGGGTTTTTTCCGTCCGGCGCGGAATTTTTCAATGGCATCCAATGTTCCCTGGACCGAAGGAACGGATTCCGCCCGTTTCCGGTCGGTCATATAGACATGTGTTTCCCTGCCTTGGAATGAATCGGAGAAACGGCCGTTCCGGACTGTGACGGACCGGTTTTCCCCAGCGGCGTAAAGCTTGCCGCTGAATTTATTTTTCAGCGTGAACGAGCATTGTACGGGATGAACTGCCGTATTGACCGCCAGCAGGCAGAAATCCCGGCTGCTTTTCTGCTTGATCCCGACCTGGAAATTGACTGCATGCGGTTTGATTTCCGCAGCGGCTCCTTCCGGGACCGTGTTGAGCAGCAGATAATCCTGCAGCTTCATCAGGGTTTCCCCCATGAAGTCCGCGCCGAAAATGAAATTGGTATAGCGCTGGGCGGGGAACCAGGAATAGAGGTTGAATCCTTTGCAGTTGTGGATCAGCGCCTGGAAGAACTGGCTCCGCTGATCGTGAAGATCGTTCGGGACGCCGCGGGTCTTGCCGTCGCGCGCCAGCGCCGGCCAGCAGTCATAAAGCGGCATCTGCCACGACGGACGCAGTGCGGATGCCGTGGCCGCCCAGTCGGATGAACACCAGCGGTTATGTCCGGTGGTGCCGTCCTCGAAATATTGCGGATAGCAGTCCGGCAGGAGGATGTCGGCGCCTT
>JAZUCR010000623.1:0-4782 GCA_045639225.1 Victivallales bacterium | reverse complement strand
ATGGTATAATATACATCATTTTTATGTGAAGTAAATATCATTTTCTCATATTCATAATATTTTTTACTCCACATAATATATTACTTATCATAAGTCGACCAGGGCAATGTGGGGGCCGCCGAGGTGAAGGATCTGAATCATCTCGCATCCAATCTTGTCGTAAAATGCGTGCAGTTTGTTTTCGATTTGGACTTCCTCAACCTTGCGGTCGACCGCGTTAATAAAAATCGCTCTCATTTGCCATCCTTTCGTTGGCGGTTTTCAGCGTTTTCCGGCGAGGCTCCATACCTCGCCATGACAGTGCGGTATTATGGCATGTCTTTCCAGAATAGCCAATGTGCAAGTCTTTTATAATCAGCATAAATTATCGGGAAATCTTTGGTTTTCGACTTGCTTTTTCGTCATCCGCGTTATGCTGGCGGGACCGGCTTGCGATCCCGTCCACGATTGTTCGATCTTCACCGGTATGTCAATCAAACCATGCCCGCATCGTCTCTTCGATTCGCCGCGCGGCCTTGACCAGCCAGCCTTCCGGTCTGGCACTTTCCAATGAAGTCCCGTCTTCCTGCTGATTGCGTCCCTGCGCAAAATCGGAATCCAGGAATTTGTGACTGCTGCGACCGGGCAGGCGTTTCAGCAAGTAAGATCGGGTTTCCTCGAACTCAGGTCCGACCAGCCCTACGTCCAGCAGAAAACTCTCCATTGCGGCTTTGCTGCAGAACTTGTCGCAGGAACTCCGTTGTTTCGCTTCTGCGGTGGTCACGTTCCTGGCTCTGGCGGCGATTGCGAGGCAGAGCTGAATGTTCGACTTGATCTCGCCGGGATCTGTCGGTCCCAAGAAAAGGTTGAACTCAACCGTTTGGTCGCGCCAGACATAGTGGATGCTGATGTCGTGGTATCCAATTTCATTGCAGTAGATGGGGTCCGGATACGGATAGGGTTCACCGAACCAGGCAATATTCAGCGACTCAAGAGTAAGCGGCTTCAGTGAATCCAAACGTGCCATGAATTCCGGGTCGGTCCGCATGATATCAAGCTCCGAGACCTGATCCAAGGTTCCCGTGGCGCTGAGGAGCAGTTCCTCGTTCCGATATACTATCCACATGATGTTGGCAATCTGCTGAGCGTCAAAATCCGCGATTCCAACATGGACGTGCTGGCAGTCAAATTCACCAACTTCGGCCCCGGCGCGGCAAAGGGCATAAACCACCTCCTGCAGTAACCCAAGATCGTCCCACCGGAGAAACGGGGTCTTTACCCCGATGAATCTGTCTTGGTTGCGCTCGGAAGAATACCGTGCAATTCTCCAGTTTCTTCCGGCAGCATCGAACACTTCCCAGACTACCTGAAACTCGTCCGGCCGATGTTCTTCGCTGCGTCCGCCTACCACAGCCATGATTGTTTCCATCGCGCACTCGCTGCTGATGTTGCTGAATTCCAGATCCGTCTTGAAGGTCAGGGCCTTCGCCGTCTCAATAATCGTGCTGGTCATGCTTTTCTCCTTTTTTGCACTCGACCATTTCTTCGGGTGCGGCATCCTTACCGCCCCATCGACAGCGCACATATTACCATTCAGTTTGTTTATATCCAATGACTTGCAGAAGAATAACCGATAATAAACCGGCTGTTTTTTGATTATTTCCGGATATTCGACTTGCTTTTTGAATTAATGGAGCTGCAAGGGCATTTTTCGCCAAAGAAGATGCGGCCGGAGCTGCTTTCCTGCCATTTCCGGAATCGTGACTGATTTTCAGTGTGCCAGGCGCAAGACTGCCGTGTCCGGAGAAATCCTGGGCCGCGGCGTTCTGCGGAAAAACAATGGCGGCCTTTCCCGCAGGTTAATTCCCGGCTTTATGCTTCTGTCACGTGGGGCGTTTGTCGGCCCGGATAGGCCCCTTTCGCGGTGAACCGACCGGGAAGACCTGCAGGGCGATGCTGGTCTTCCCATAAAATCAGACGTTGCCCCGTAACTTCGCCGCCGTGGGCGTTATTTTATTCCGGGTCCGCGTGCCGAGGCATCAAAAAATATTTGCATTTTTTGCGAAAATAAATCGAAACCCGACTTGCATATCAGGTCAAGTCGTGCTCCGGCGGGAAAAAGTTCTGGCAGCATGGAAGATCGGTTATGCAAGCAGGAAATCAAAGAATTATCCATTTTTTTTCCGCAGCACGGAATGTTTTTTATGCAAGTCGGAAACGAATAAAAAATCGAAAAAAACTGAAAGAATAAAACCCGCCTGCACGGCGGGTCGGTTATGGTTATTTCAGGCTCCCATCGGAGCCGTTCGATGCTTCAGTCCTCGTCTTCGGGGTCATCCACCGAGCAGACCACGAACCAGTCGGCGATGGTGGCGAGGGCATGGTTGTAATCGCCGGAGGTCGCTTCCTTGAGGAACTCGTCCCACAGATCGAGCCGCCCGGCATGGAGAAGAGCCCTTCGGCAAATGCCGAGGGCTACATAGATATTTCCGTTTGCACCGATGATGCGGACTTTGATGTTGGTTTTCGGCATGGTGGTCTCCTTTCCGTTCATTTGTTTTTCAGGCCGATGCCCTTGAAATTCCGGTTGCCGTGCCGGATGGCGTCGAGGTCGGCCTCGACCGCCTCGTGGTAGTCGAAACGCTGCCGTTCCTTTTCCTTGCAGACCATGCAGATGACCTGCTCGTTGTACATAGATTGGATACGTCCTCCGTCAAGGCTTCCGCCACATCTTTCGCATCGAGAGGCCGTGAAGAATTTATCACTCATTATTCCGTTCCTTTCTTGTGGAGCCCGGCGAACCGGGCTCCGGTTTGGGGTTTCAGTATTTCAGGGTCAGGCTCTCGCCTCGCGAGTTAATCGCCATGATGCACCGGTCGCAGAGGTGACCGAGGTCGACCTCCTCCCGAAGTTCACTTTCGGGGTAGAGTTCCTCGCACCATGTGCAGAGGTGGCAGGTTTCGGAGTATCCGGCGTGTTCGAGTTCGATCTCGATTTCCCGGTTTTCCTTCTTGGCTTCGACCGCCATCTCGGTGGCGCAGTCCCAGCAGATGTTTTCGTGTCCGTCCACCGTGAGGAGGTCGCCTTCGCTCGGCTGGTGGCAGATTTCGCAGATTTTTTCGTCCATCTTCGTTCTCCTTGTCGGGGTTAAATCCAGTCGCAGGTTCCATTGCCGTCCGTGATGTTTTCGAGGTAGTCCTCGAAGCTTTCGGCTTCGGTTTCTCCCGTGCGTTTCAGGTTTGCGTATTCTTCCCGAAGAGTTGTGAGGGTCAGCTCTTCGCCGGTCTCGCGGTCTCTGATGACTGCTTTTTCCATTCTTGCCTCCTGTGGTCGGGCGTTGTTTTTTCGTTCCGGGCGGCTCGCACCGCCCCCGATTACACTGCTCAATATGCCGCTTATTTCCGGTTAATCCAATGTTTTATGAAAGAAATCGCGTTAATAAACCCTTTTATTTCCGATAATTTATGATTTCCTGACTTGCTATTTGGAATATGGCGATATGACACTGAATAATTCCGGATTTGCGACACTTGGAAATTCCGGATTTGCAACACCGGAAAATTCCGGGCACCTGGGAAAAGTCAAGTCCGGTTTCGAACTTTTTTCGATAATTCTTCCGGCAGCACGAACCTCGGTGAAAGCAAATGCTTTTTCAGAAAAATCTGCGAAATATGCGGAAAATATTTTGAGGCTCACCTCCCGGCATCCCGATATGAAATACGCCCACAGTCGGCCGGAAACGGCTCACAGTCCGATTTTGCTATGCGGCAAGCATCGCCCTGATGGCGGTCTCGCCGGGATTGCCGCGACACCGGCGAATGTGGGCGAACAAAGCCCGCTTTTGAGGCGGGCCGGTTATGCTGAATTCCGGTTTCCGGGAAGGGATGGTTCATTCATGCCGAACCATCCCCCCGGTTTTTATTCCTCCGGTTTGCAGACCTCGACTTCGAGGTCGATCCAGTCGGGCTCGCCGGAAAGTCCGTAGACGCGCCATTTGCCGTCATCATACAGATACAGGTATTGGGCGGCGAGCTGGCCCTTGCCGCGATACCGATATTCGTCGACCGTTTCGAACCGGACCGGCGGGCGGAATTTTTCCCGCATGTCCCGGTGGTAGGCGACGCAGGTTTCCGGCGTTTCGTTGATCTCGCTCAGTTCACCGAGGGCGAGCAGTGCCTCGATCTGCTCGGCAGTCGTGTACCAGCCGCCGAGGATCGCCCCGGCATGCGCCACGTAACCGTCATAATTCAGCCGCACCGCCCGGACGCTGCCGTCCGCCATTTTCATCCCGATTGCCGCGTTTGTGCTCATCGTTTTGCTCCTTCCGTCAGTTGTAGCGTTTGGTGATTTCCGCGAGAAGCGCCTTGCCCTCGGCGGTGGCAGGCCGGATGTCCCAGCCCCGGTCGTAGTTGATGGCCACTGTGCCGTCCGCGCCGCGGGCCCAGAGTTTGCTGATCCGGCCCTTGCGGATACCGTAGATGCTCGGCTCGTCGAACCGCACCATCTGGATTTCGTAAGTTTTTCCGTTGATCCTGGCGAACATCTTCGTCCAAGTGTTGAGCGCCTGCTCCGTGCCGATGATCGTGACTGACACATCCATTTTTCGTTCCCTTTCGGTGATTCCGTTTTTCTGTTCCGGGGCGGCTCCATACCGCCCCCGATGACAGTGCTCAATATGCCGCTTGTTTCCGGTTAATCCAATGGTTTATGGAAGAAATAGCGTTATTAATCTCCTTTATTTTCGATAATTTCTGACTTCCGGACTTGCTATTCGGAAATACGGCAATATGACGGAAGTCAAGT
>JAZUCR010000622.1:0-5900 GCA_045639225.1 Victivallales bacterium | reverse complement strand
GTCAGCTGTGGGCTTTGGATACCAATACCAAGCTGATGCCGCGGACCTTCCTGGAAGAGGAAGCGCAGCGGTGTTCGCATCTGGAAGAACGCAACGACAATGCGTATTTTGCCGCCAACGACCGTTTGAAACTGCATTATCTGCACCAGCAGGACAATCCGGATGCGGAAATGCCGGTCATCTATGAGGCGGTCATTGCGCGGATCATTGCGGCGGGAATGCTCTGCAATATCGAAGAGCTGGGCCTGTTCGGATTCATTCCGGCGGAGAAACTGCGGCGCAGCGATGCCCGGTTCAATTATAAGACCCGGCGTTTCCGTGCCGGACGCGGGCATGTGCAGTACAAGTGCGGCGATATTCTTTACGTGACGCTGGATTCGCTGGATTTCATCCGGGGACGGGCGGTTTTCCGACCGGTATGAGGGATAAGTTATGGATTGGAAAGACCATCTGAAACTGTTCTGCCGTGAAAAGCTGCCGTGGCTGGCGGGGAATCTGCTGGTGCTGTTTTTCTTTCTCCTGATGCTTCGGGAAATCCTGGTATGCGGTTCGGCGGGCAATCCGTTTTCCGTTATTCTCAATGTCCTGAAAGCCAGTTTTTTTGCCGCGATTGCGGCGATGCTGCTGGTCCGGCTGTATCTGCCGGCCGTGGCGGAAAAGATCACGTTCGGACTGCTTTACCCGAAAACATATCTGAAAGCCGCGCCGCCGCCGCTTTCTCCGATATATGCCTTGGTCGCGCAGGGAAATCTGGATGAAGCGGAAGAACAGCTCCGCGAGCTGGCGGAAAAGTATCCCGGACACGCGGAGATCACCCGGGCACTGATGGATCTTTATACTGACAGCCTGGGACGGGGTGATCTGGCAGCGGCCGCCGCAGAGAATTATTTTACCAAAGTCCGGGGACCGAGCGGCGAACATCATTTCCGGATCCTGATGCGCTATGCCGATCTGCTCCAGGGAACGGAACGGGAAAATATCCTGCGGGAGCGTCTGGAAAAGGAACTGAAAAGCCGCCGTCTGTCTGGTTCCCAGGTGTCGGCAGTCCGTTTCCGGCTGGACAATTTAACCTGACAAGCAACCCGGAAGGAGTATGAAATATGGCAGATCTGATTGAAAGCATCCTGCTGCAAGCGGTGGATACCCATGCATCCGATTTATTTCTGACAGCCGGCAAGATACCGAGTTACCGGATTTGCGGCAATATCGTTTTCCCGCCGGACGGGACACCGGTGCCGGGAACCGAGATCGACAGTTTCCGCTGCCGGGTGCTCAGTCCGGATGCGGAAAACAGTTATCAGCATGACGGCACGGCGGATGCCTCGTGGTCGTTCCCGTCCGGCGAACGGTTCAGACTGAATTTCTTTACCAGTGCCAGCGGTCCGGCGATAGCCATCCGTCCGATCCTTTCGGGCAACCGGCTGAACATCACGGAACTGAATCTGCCGCCGGTACTGGAATCGCTTTGCCGGGAACGGCGCGGCCTGATTCTGATCACCGGCTCCACGGGGAGCGGAAAATCCACCACGCTGGGCGCGATCATCAATCAGATCAACCAGACTCAGGAGAAACATATTCTGACGATCGAAGATCCGATCGAATTTCTTCATCCGAATCTGAAATCGTTGGTTTCGCAGCGGGAAGTCAGTTCGCATTCCGGCGGCTTCGGAGCAGCCATGCGGAGCGCCATGCGGGAAAATCCGGATGTGATCGTGATCGGCGAGATCCGGGATCTGGATACGATGCAGGCGGCGCTGAATGCTTCCCTGACCGGACATCTGGTCATTTCCACGCTCCATACATCCGATACGATCCAATCCATCGAACGTCTGATCAATCTGTATCCGGTGCATCTGCAGGAGCAGGCCGCCATTGACCTGGGAATGGCTTTGCTGGCGGTACTTTCGCAGCGGCTGCTTCCCCGGAAAGACTCCGACCGCATGATTCCCGCGGTGGAGATCCTGCTGGGTACGCCGATGGTCCGCAAGTCGATCGCCGACCGCAACTACAATTTTCTGGAAGATTCGCTCCGGCGCGGCGCCGCGCTCGGCATGGTCACATTTGCCCACGCGATCTTCCAGCGCTACCGGGATGATCTGATCACGCTGGAGAACGCCCGCAAGACCGTTACCAATACCGATGAATTCGAGCTGCTGCTGAAAGGAATGGAAAGCGGCACGGATTCATTCCGGAATTATTACGGGGATGCGTTCGATGCGGATGACAGCAGTCTGGTGAACATGCGTTTTCTGCTGCGGATGGCGCTCGAAAACCATGCCAGCGACCTGCATCTGACCGTGGATACGCCGCCGATGCTGCGGATCAACGGCATCCTGCGGCCGATCGATCTGCCGCCTTTGAGCGGGGTCGACATCCAGCGTCTGCTCTACAGCGTCATAACGCCCCGCCAGCGCGTGGAACTCGAAGAAAAACGGGAGCTGGATTTCGCCTTGTCGGTCCAGCTTTCTTCGGACGACCGCGATAAGGTCCGGTTCCGTATCAACGCCTTCTTTCAGCGCGGTTCGCTGGGCACGGTCGCCCGCGTGGTCAACAGCGTCATTCCTTCACCGCAGAGCCTTTCATTGCCGCCGGCCGTGCTCGGCCTGATCGAAAAGCATCAGGGACTGATCCTGGTGACCGGGCCGACGGGAAGCGGAAAATCCACCACGCTGGCCAGTCTGATTGACCAGATCAACGGCCGGAGAAATGCCAAGATCATCACGATCGAAGATCCGATCGAATATGTCCACCGCAATAAATGCTCTGTCGTCGAGCAGCGGGAACTGCACTCGGATACGCTGAGTTTCGCTTCGGCGCTCAAATATGCGCTGCGGCAGGATCCGGATGTGATCATGGTCGGGGAAATGCGCGATGTGGAAACCATTGCCGCCGTGCTGACCGCGGCGGAAACCGGACATCTGGTTTTTGCGACCATTCACACCAACAGCGCACCGCAGACGGTGGACCGGATCGTCGATTCCTTCCCGAGCCATCAGCAGAATCAGATCCGCCAGCAGCTGGCCAGCGTGATCCTCGGGGTGGTTTCCCAGCGCCTGCTGCCGCGCACCGACGGTACCGGAAGGGCTGCCGCGTTCGAGGTCCTGATCGGCACTCCGCCGGTTCAGAGTCTGATCCGGGAAGGCAAGACCCATCAGCTGCAGTCCGTGCTGGAGACCAGCGGCAAGGACGGCATGATCACCCTGGAAAAATCCATGGAAAACCTTTACAATGCGGGTATCGTTTCCCTGGATGCGACCAAGGTTTACCATGCCGATTATAAACAGACCCAGGAATTTTAATCCCAGACTTTGCCGAAATCGGCGACCTTGACGATCTCGCCGTCTTTCTGGGCGGACTGGTGCGCAGCAACGCCCATGGCCATATATGTGGAGGCATCCCAGGCGGATATTTTCGGGCGGCGTTTTTCATACACGGCGGAAACGAATTCATGAACCAGATACGGATGCGATCCGCCGTGTCCCGAAGGCACGAAATCGCTGTCGCCGTCCTTGATGTTCAACGCCGCCCGGAACGCCGCGGCGACTTCCGGCGGCAGCGGATCGCGCATCTGATCGTCGGTGTATTTGGTCGCCACATTGGGTTTCTTTTCCGGCGTCGGAGCCGTGCGTCCGTTGTTCCGCCATTCGTTCATGGAGTAGCTGCCGCGGGTCCCGAAGATGCGGAAATCTTCGCCCTGCAGTCCGACATTCGCCGAGATCTCGCGCATTTCCGCCACCCGGAAGGAACACCCGTTGTCCATTTTGAAGAATGCCACGATATTGCTGAAATCATAACCTTTGAAATAGGGATCGTTATTGGCATTCCGGTAACCGATCGCGGAAACACTGACGGGTTTGCTCCGCATCACATCCACCACGCCGGAGACCGAATGCGTCGGATAGCTCATCGGATGACTCTTGCAGCCCCGTTCCCGGTAAGGACGGTAGAATTCCGCCAGTTTTTCGCCGATCTTTCCGGTGGACCGCTGCTGCTTGACTTCCCGGAGCGAACAGCCCGAATCCAGGTCGTGCGCGTATTCGGCTTCCGCATAGACGAAATCGCCGAACAGGCCCTGCTGCGCCATGCGGCGGCAGAACATGGTCTGCGGACGGTAGATCGTGGTTTCTCCGAGCATATATTCCATGCCGGTCCGCTGCACCGTTTCGATGATTTTGCCGCACCAGTCCAGGATTTCCTGATCATCGGGCAGGGAGATCACCGGAACCGCGGAATAGACATATTTGCCCGATTCCAGCACCTGGATGCATTGCGGTGCATGCAGCTGCGGCTGGGTGATGACCGCGACCGCATCGCAATCCGATTTGCAGATTTCATCCAGCGAGAGCACTTTCCCGACCGTCTTGGCCGCGACCGCGGGGTTTTTCAGGTTGTTTTCGATCCGGTCTGCTTCCGCATCGCACAGAATGACCGAATCCACCAGCGGATGCGAGGCGAAAAGCGGCGCGAATCCCGTGCCGAAACTGCCCAGCCCGACCAATCCTAATTTGATTCCCATTTTTTCCTCCCGGGTTGTAATGGTGTATTCGTAAAATAACTTGTTTTTTCAATATTGCATGCTATATTTTAACTGATTTTTTATATAAAATGCCGTAAAATTTATAAATTTGCAAAAAGGAGCGGATAATGATCCTGCCGAAGATACTGAATGTAGGCGTTTACCGGCATGCGCAGAAATCCACCCAGACCGTTCAGGCCGTTCACCTCGGATTGAGCATCCGGGGACTGGTCCGGAACTGCGTTTATTATCCGGACGGCTCCTTCTGCAGTTCGTTCGATGCGGGAAAGGATGTACAGAACCCGAAGCTTTCCATTTCAACACCCGGATTTTCCTCGTCCTTCGAATATGATTCCACGCGGGAAAACTGGGTGATCATTCTGGTGTTTCCGGCGCTGGTGTTTCATCCTGAGGATCGCCGCATTTACTGGCATTACAATGGCAAGGAACTGCCCGTCCCCCGCAAGATCCCGCTGACCGAGGTGGAATGTTTGTCCTTCCGCCAGACCTTTTCCACCCTGCAGCAGCTGCATCAGAGCGCTCTGCCGCAGAACGTGCTGGAAGCGGAACTGATGGTGCTGCAGATTCTGCAGCGCTTCCTGCATTCGCCGGATAACACCGGTGACCGGGTGGAATTGTTCCGCCGGAAACTCGCCGATGATATCCAGTGGAAACATTCGATTTCGGAACATTGCCGTCTGCTCGGTGTCAACCGCGATCAGCTCCGGCGGGATTTTACGGAACGTTATAAGATCTCGCCCGGCGAATACCGCATCCAGATGCGTCTGCGCAAGATCCTCGCACTGCTGGCTTACAGCGATCTTTCCCTCAAGGAGATCGCTTTCGAGACCGGCATGAAGAATCAGTCGCACCTGAGCAGTTTCGTCCGCGAACGCTGCGGCAAATCTCCGTCCCAGCTCAAACGGGGCCGCTGATGAGCAGAGGATTTATTTGGTTTTCTTCCTTGAAATCCCGGTTTTCGGGAATATATTGATTGAAAAACCGAAGACAATGGAGGGCAAGATGAAAAAGTTTTTCTGTGCGGCAGGTCTTTTCGCGGCGCTGGCAGTTTCCGCGGCGGAAATCAAGGCGCCGGTCACCGGTGTGATGATCTTCAAGAACGGCGTATCGGCGGTCCGCCGCACGGCCGATCCCGGCAGGGAAACCGAATTCCAGCTGGCCTGCGATCTGGTCCCGCTCCAGGGCTCGCTGTGGTTCAACGCGCCGGTCGTGTCCGTAGTCCGGAAAAATGTCAGAAAACCCGTTCCGGGCAAATATCCGCTGGAAAACATAACCAAGACTTTCGCGGGGAAAACGGTGACGCTGATCGTGTCCAACGTGAACGGTCCGGCGCAGGAGATTTCCGGCGTGGTCTGGGATCCCG
>JAZUCR010000621.1:0-3422 GCA_045639225.1 Victivallales bacterium | reverse complement strand
ATCACCACGAGGAGCTCTATGAGCGTGAAGCTGTGCTTTCGCTCCAATGATGAATGATGGATGATGAGAGATGAATACTTGTTCATTTCCGGTTCCCTTTCTGTTTTTTTCCGATATTGCAATTGCTGTTCGAATCATTTTCAGTCATCAGCCAGGCGGAATCGCGGGTGTCGCGGGTACCCAGCGTATAAACCCAGGGCAGATAATGCGGCCGGACCAGATACTGCCCGACGGTCTTGCCGTTTTCAGAGAATGAACGTTCGATATTGAAACGGACGAAAGCCCGGCCGGGACTGACTTCCCGACCCGGCAGACATAGTGTCAGCTCATACCCCTTTTCCCGTTTTTTCAGCCCGGATTCGGGTTTCCGGAGCAGGGTTGTGAAACGGATCGAACCGTCTGTATTCAGATAAATCTCTTCCGCTTTGCGTCCGGCGGCAGGTTCCCACCAGATACGGTAAAATTCATCGGGCCGGGATTGTTCCGCCGAGAGGATCATCCGCCAGCCGGTGCCGTCCTGGATCAGTTTGACTGCGGCTTCGGCTTTCATGCCGGGAATATCTTCGTAAACATCGGACGGATAAGCTCCGGCGTATTCCAGCCGGTGCTCGCCGCAGACCGCCAGCGGACAGGCGATATCCGGTTTCAGCCGGGGACCTGCCGCCAGGGCGCCGAACAACGGTTTTCCTGTCCGGATCCGTTCCGCTGTCCGCGGAAAATCGGTCTTGAGCCGGCGTTTCAGTGTCCGGATCCGCTGCCGGACCGACTGCGGTGTAAATTTGTAACCGCAGGCTTCCGAATGGTAGCCCAGGAACGGATTCTGTTCCATCAGCCGGAGGAACTGTCCGGACCGGGCAATGGCACATTCGACGATTTTCCGCATCCGGTTCAGTCGCCGGAGCGAGGGATCGCGGAAGATCAGTTCCTCGCGGCAGCGGTAGAACCGGAAAATATCCGCGGCATCCGCAAAGATCAGTCCGACCGCCTGCGCGACTCCGATCTCCAGTTTCTGCGCGGCGTCCAGAGTGCCGTCATCCAGCGCGGCCAGGTCCGCCGCGGCCGCCTGCCAGCGGTCTGCCATTTTTCCGGTCAACTTGATCATATCGTCCAGGGAAAAAGGTTCTTCCACGCCGAAACCGTTCAGACAGTCGAAAATGCGGTCGCCGGGGATCCCGGCATGGATATTCCAGCTGGCGGCCAGCCGGGTATTGACGGGAATCAGATGCAGGTCCCAGCTGATCGAATCGTGCATCGGACCGGTGTAGGCCAGCTGGTTGGAGAGCGGATAACCCGCAAAAGCATCGGAAAAACGTTTCCAGATCGAAGCGACTTCCGGTGCCCGTTTTTCACCCCAGCGTTCGGCGGCGAGCTCGGTCAGGAAAGCCGATTCGCTGCGGGGGAAGGGGGTCCGGGAAAGTTTCAGCGCGGCGCGGGTCATCAGCGAAGGATAACAGCCGAAATACCAGCCCATGACGACGCCGGTAATACCCAGCCGGTGCAGTTCTTTATATTTGCGGTAAAGCAGTCCGGGCACCGGCAGATAGCCGGCAGTGGCGGTCTCGGTGGAACAGCTGACCTGGAGCTTGGCAAACATTTTGCCGCCTGCGGCCCCCTGCCGCTGCGCCGCTTCCCGGAAAAATTCGCTCGGTCCGACGTAGGAGAGCCAGTAATCTTTGATCTTGCGGTATTTGCCCAGCTGGACCATGCCGCCGCCGGATTCGAAGTTATGCGTAAGCGCCACGCCGGGCAGCGGATGGGAGGCCGCTTCCAGCGCTTCCGGGACACTCCACCAGCCCGTTTGCGTATAAGGCCAGCTGACGAACAGGGCATCGGGATTTTCTTCCTTCATCCCCCTGACCATGGCGTTTATGGAACGGTTCAGCACTTCCCACGCGGGTTGGTCGCCGCAGTGCGGACATTTGATCCCGGTGGAATGCGGTACATTGCAGCAGAGAGTCAGCCATTCCCCGACGGTCAGATCGAGGATGCCGCCCAAACCCGGCACTTCCCGGAACAGCTGCCGCGCGGTATCCGTCAGCATGTCCTGCGCCCGCTTCGACGAGGGGCAGAACGCGATTTTCTTCATTGCCGCCGGCCCGGCCAGTTCCGGATATTTTTTCAGGATCGGGTCATCCGGCTCATACGCGATCGGTTCGATGCAGAAAACAAAAACCCGGATCCCGAACGGCGCACATTTTTTCACCGTCCGGCGCAGACGTTCCAACCGTTTTTCATGTCCGGGTCCGGTCAATTTGCGGAAGTCGCTCGAGATCCAGACTCCGTTGACGCCGCTCCGCGCCAGTTCGTTCAGATAGGCTTCCGGATAATAGTCGAAATCTTCCGAGAGTTCATCCTGATACAGCGGCGGCCGGTTGATCGGTCCGCAGAGGATCCGTCCGATCCGGTCGGCAATGACATCCTTCGAATGCACCGGATGAAGTTGGCCGGAGACGATTTGTGCTTCCAACTCGTATAATGCCTGCCGGAAGCCGTCCGGACCGGATGCCTGCAGCCGGATCATTCCGGATTCCGGGATGACCGCATAACTGCCGGGTGTTCCTTTGCGGAGCGTTTCGAATCGGATGACGGTCCCGGACGGGTTCAGCTGGCCGCGGAAAAAACGGGTCAGCTCGGACCTCAGTTCAGGCGGCGCCTGTTCGATCCTGCCGGCATGGAAAGACTTCGGGCAGCGGTAATGCTCCCGTTCCCCGGCCGGAATGAATTTCAGGATTTTTCCGGCAATTTTCCTGACTTTTGCCAAGCTGTCCGCGGCCATTTTTTTCTCCTCTTTCTGCTGATGGAAATAAAGATACAGCATTTTTGCGGAAATACAAGCGGTTTAACCGTATTAATTCAGGCAAATTTCCGGATTCCGGCCGGGATCGCTCAGTGATCCGGTTTCAGCCGGCGTTCCATGGAGGGATCCTGCGCAAGCATCTGCCAGTAACGTTCCGCCGGACCGGCTTCCACCCGGCGCATCATGGTTTCGAAAGCATCCAGCGAATTCAGGGTGGAAACCGAGGCGCGCAGTTCGCCGGGGAAGCCGCGTCCGAGCAGATAGGCCAGCAGAGTTTTGCGGCAGATCCGGAATCCGGTTTCCGGACCGTAAAACCGCATCATGGACTCGAAATGCAGCCGGATCTCGGCAGCGAATTCCTGCAGGGTGGGCGGATCGGGCCGTCCGGCGGCGATCTCGCGGAAAATCCACGGATTGCCGCAGGCGCCGCGCGCCACCATGCCGTTGGCACATCCGCTGCGTGTCACCAGTTCCTGATAAAGCGGCTGCGACAGCGCGCCGCCGTTCGCAATGACCGGAATGGTCAGTTCGTTGCGGACCGCTTCGATGATGTCATAAAAAACGGGTCCGGAATAGAATTTTTTCATGACGCGTCCATGGGTGGAAGGCGGATCGCAGCCATGTC
>JAZUCR010000620.1:0-7615 GCA_045639225.1 Victivallales bacterium | reverse complement strand
ATCGCGGTGATCATCATATCGGAAAGATCCCGGTTTCCGCCGGCGCCGGCCAGAAACACAGTCACGAGGCGGTCCAGCTGAAACGCGAGATCGAACGGCTGCGGAAAGAGCAGGAGGAAAAGATCCGCCGCGAAGAATATGAAGATGCAGCCGTTCTCCGTGACCGGATCCAGGAACTCGAAAAGAAAATCCGTCAGCTCGAGGTCCAGCCATGACTCCGTCGGAAGCGATCAATGATCTGTTCAAGCAGAAAGTCTGCTGGCTTTCCGATTCCGGGCCGGATGATGATATCGCCATCAGCAGCCGGATCCGTTTTGCACGGAATCTGACCGATTATGCTTTTCCGATCCAGGCTGAAGATACCGCTTTGTGCGAGATCCGCGATCAGGTTCTGGACAGTTTGAAACATATTTCAGCTTCCGAAAAAATCCGCATGCGGGAATTCCCGATGGATGAGCTGTCCGTGCTGGACCGGAAATTTCTGATGGAACGGCATCTGATCAGCCGGGAATTTGTGAACCCGCGGAACGGTGCGGCCCTAGTGACCAGCCGGGAGCAGGGGACTTTTGTGATGATCAACGAAGAAGATCATCTGCGGATCCAGGTACTGGCGCCGGGATTCCAGCTGAAAGCCTTATGGGACCGCATCGACCATCTGGACGACTGCCTGTCTGAAAGTCTGCCGTTTGCTTACGACAAGCAGCAGGGATATCTGACTGCGTGTCCGACCAATCTCGGTACCGCCATGCGGGCGTCGGTGATGCTGCATTTGCCCGGTCTGACACTGACCAAGCAGATCGAGGCCTGTGTGCAGGCGATCGGCAAACTTGGTCTTACCGTCCGCGGATTGTTCGGCGAAGGCAGCAAGAACCAGGGAAATTTTTATCAGATATCCAATCAGAGTTCGCTGGGTGAAAGCGAGCAGGAGATCATCCGGCGGCTTTCCGCGATCATCGGACAGATCATCACCAATGAAAAGAAAGCACGCTCCCTGCTTCTGGCTTCGAAACGGAATTTTCTGCTGAATCATGTGAGCCGTGCTTATGGTCTGCTCCAGCATGCCTATCTGATTTCGAGCAGTGAGGCGCTGGAAGCATTGTCCGCCGTGCGGCTCGGTGTGGATATGGGCATGTTCCAGGAACTGAAGATCCATACGATGAACGAGCTGTTTCTGCTGGTTCAGAGTGCGCATCTTCAAAAGTATTCCGAACGCGAACTCGATCAGAATGAACGCGACGAGGTTCGGGCAACTCTGCTGCGGGAATATCTGGCGCGGTGAGATCGGAAAGGAAGCTTCCTGCATTTGTTCACTCCGGATCGAACAAGGTCTGAAAAGGTAAAAAAAGGGAATTTATGAAAAAGCTTGTGAGAATTATATCCTTGTATGGCGGGATTTATCTGGTGATGATCGCAATCTTCATTCTGTTTCTTACGCTGGCGGCTGCATTGCCTCATACCCGTAAATTCGAAAGCCTGGTGAGACGTTCCGACCGGATTCAGAACAAATGGGGACTCTGGCCGGAGGTGAACGGCATTCAGCTTGACAATGTGACCGAATCCTGTGTTTTGAACGTTGCGTATTCCTTTGATCCCGCATCGCCCCTGAAGTCTGCCCTTCGTTCGGATATGTATATATCTAAGGGGAAAATCCACAAAAGTCTGTATCTTTTGTCTCATGGCCGCAAGGAGGAAATGATTCGAGACAATTACAGCCGTTACTGGCTGGGAACGGCCGGGATCATGAAATTTCTGCTTTATTATTTTCATATCGGGAAGATTTATTCCCTTTGCGGCATTGCGATAATGTTTTTGTCTGTCTGGGCTCTTTTACTGTTGTTCAATCAGTTCGGACGGACCGAATTTTTCGCTCTTTTCACTTTGCTGGCGGTGTGCAATTTCAACGTTTTTTTTCTGTCGATACAATTCCCTCCTGTCTTTTTCATCGGCTTGGGCGCTCTGATTTGGTTTTGCCGTCACGATGATCTGCGTTGGAGAAGACCGGTATTTTTCATTCTCGGGATGCTGACAGCGTATCTGGATATGCTGACCGCACCGGTGCTGGCGTTCGGTATTCCCGCTTTGTTCGTCTGCGGATGGGACACGCTTCGGGAAGAATCCTCCGGTCGGAAAGACTGGATCACGTGGCTGTGGATCTGGTTCGGATATCCTGCCGCATGGCTGGTCGGGTATGTCCTTTCGTGGGGTATGAAAATTCTGGCAGGCGGCTGGCTGTGCGGCAATCTTGCGAAATCGTTTTCGGAAATACTCTTGAGAGTCGGAAACTCCAGTCAGGAAAAACAGTTTTCCCGGCTGGAAGCGGTGAATCGGAATTTCGAAATGCTTTTTGACGGTTCACAGCTTTTTGTCATTCTGCTGGGGATTGCCGCGGGTATTTTCCTGATCTGGAATCTGATCCGCTTGAAACGGAAGGAAGTCTTTTTCGACATTCGGCTTTTGGTCGGCTATCTGTTCCTTGCTGTTATGCCGATCATAGTCTTTCTGGTCATGGCAAATCATGTTTTCGTTCATTACTGGATGACCTATCGTGGTTTGGGGCTTACATGTGCCGCGCTGATAATGATTCATACAGCATTCCGTCCGCTCGAACGGCGGGCGGCGGGATCTGAAAACGGGATGAAATGAACTCTGCGGTATGGATGTGATGCCGTCTGATATGGTATGTCCGGCAGTCTTTTCATGACCGCCGCAGCATTTGAACTTTTTTTGACGTGTCAGGCATTTACAGTTTGACAATATATGGAAAGGCAAATATATTAACAGAGTTGGTTCGGATCATGTTCGACAGGTTTTATTCATAAAAACTCAAAAACCGTGATCCATGTCGGCTATATATCGGAAAGGAAAACAGAAAAGCATGAATCGGAATAAGGTAAAACTGAGTTTGATCATTCCCTGTTACAATGAGGAAAAAACGCTTCGTTCGATCGTGGAACGTGTGCTGGAGCTCCGCCGCGACTGGCTGGAGCTGGAACTGGTGATCGTGGATGACTGTTCGAAAGATTCCAGCTGGCAAGTGGCCCAGCAGCTGAAAGCGGAATATCCCGAAATCAAACTGGCCCGGCACGAGGTCAATCAGGGCAAGGGCGCCGCGCTCCGGACCGGTTTTCTGGAAGCCTCCGGCGATTTCGTCGGAGTCCAGGATGCCGATATGGAATATGATCCGGAAGATTACCTGGTGATGCTGGAACCTCTTTTGAACGGTAAAGCCGATGTGGTCTACGGTTCGCGTTATCTGCGTCCCGAGACCCGCCGCGTTCTCTATTTCTGGCATACCTGGATGAATAAAACCCTCACCACCTGTTCCAACATGTTTACCAATCTCGACATTACGGACATGGAGACCTGCTACAAGCTGTTCCGCCGCGAAGTCATTCAGAAAATCGCGCCCCGCCTGAAGGAAAACCGGTTCGGTTTCGAGCCTGAAGTGACCGCGTATGTGGCTGAAGAAAAATGCCGGGTCTATGAATGCGCGATCCATTACAATCCGCGCAGTTACGAAGAAGGCAAAAAGATCGGCTGGAAGGACGGCATGCGTGCTCTTTACTGCATTCTGCATTACGGCGCCTGCAATGCTCCGGTACCGATGCAGCTGCTCCTTTATCTGTTCATCGGCGGCACCGCCGCTCTGGCCAATCTGATCATTTTTGCGATCTGTCTGCATTGCGGGATGACGATGTTCTATGCCGTGATCGGTTCGTATGTGCTCTCCGCCGCGGTCAATTATCTGCTCTGCATCCTGATCCTGTTCCGGCATAATGCCTGCTGGAACACTTTCGGCGAACTGACCGCCTATACCGTTACGCTGGTGATCATGGGATTTCTGGATTACGGCATCACGGTCGGTCTGATCTCGATCGGCTGCTGGGTTCTGGCATCCAAGGCGATCGCATCCGTCCTGGGGTTTTTCGGCAATTACCTGCTTCGCAAGTATTTTGTTTTTTTCCTGCGCAAAAAACCATAACCGAGGAGAGTGTTTCATGAGTTCAAAAACGATTCTGGTGACCGGAGGCAGCGGCTTCCTCGGTTCTTTCCTGTGTGAAAAACTGCTCGAACTCGGCAATGATGTGATCTGTCTGGACAATTTCTATACCGGTGCCAAACGGAATATCCGCCATCTGCTGAACAATCCGCGGTTCGAGCTGATCCGCCATGATGTGACTTTTCCCCTGTATGTGCAGGTGGACGAGATCTACAATCTGGCGTGTCCGGCCTCCCCGATCCACTATCAGCGTGATCCTGTGCAGACCGTCAAGACCTGTGTTCACGGCGCGATCAACATGCTGGGGCTGGCCAAGCGGCTGCGGATCCGGATCCTGCAGGCGTCCACCTCGGAAGTTTATGGCGATCCGACCGTCCATCCCCAGCTGGAATCCTACTGGGGCAATGTCAATCCGATCGGGATCCGTTCCTGTTATGACGAAGGCAAACGCTGTGCGGAAACGCTGTTCAGCTGCTACCGTATGCAATGCCGTCTGCCGGTCAAGATCGTGCGGATCTTCAATACCTACGGTCCCCGCATGCATCCCAATGACGGCCGCGTGGTCAGCAATTTCATCCTCCAGGCTTTGCAGAATCGCGATATCACGATTTACGGGGATGGTTCCCAGACGCGCAGTTTCTGCTACCGGGATGATCTGATCGATGCGATGATCCGGATGATGAACACGCCCGACGATGTGACCGGACCGGTGAATATCGGCAATCCGGGCGAATTTACGATCCGGCAGCTGGCGGAAATGATCATCGAACTGACCGGCTCGCGTTCGCGTATCGTCTGCGAACCGCTGCCTGCCGATGATCCGAAACAGCGCCGTCCCGATATCAGCAAAGCCAGGGAACTCCTGCATTGGGAACCGAAAACCCCGCTGCGGGATGGCCTGGTCAAAACCATTGCGTATTTCGACCAGCTGCTGAAAGAGGATCCCGAATTCTGCAAAAATACCTGAGCTCGACCGCGATAACAGGTCAATCAATATGGCGGATTGAAACGTGAAACACGAAAAAACCCAATATTCCCTTTCCATTTTTCCTCATGCCCATCCGAAAAAGAAACTCCACTATCAGGTCATGGCGGATTCCTTTACCGGACTGGTCCGGAGACGGAATGAGGATAGTTTTGTTTATGCCTGGGATTCAGAATGCAAACATCTGCTGGCCGCGGTTGCCGACGGTATCGGCAGCACTGCGAACGGCGATGTCGCCAGCAATTACATGCTGCAGCTCCTGGTTCACGCCTGGAGACAATTTCAGTTTCCGAAACGGGATGATCCCCAGACCGTCGGGGATTTCCTCTATAATACAGTCTGCGATATCAACCGGAAGCTTTACGGCATCAATGCCATCGGTGTCTGCGCCCCGGACCGCGATTCACTCGGGACCACCATTTCCGCCGCCGTATTCATGAAAAATTCCATGGTCGCGGTCAATGCCGGCGACAGTCCGATCCTCCGGATCCGCGGCGACCAGCTCGACCAGCTCACCTTCGATCACAATCTTGCCAATGAACTCGTCCGGATGAAGGAGATTACCCCTCAGCAGGCCGAAACTCTGGATCGGGGACGCATGCTCACCCGGTATATCGGTCCCCGCCCCGATGTCGAACCCGAATGTTACCGGTTCGATGTGCGCTCAGGTGATTATTTCATCCTCTGTTCCGACGGCCTTACCCTGCATCTGCCTCTGGAAGAGATCGGCAGGATCATTTCCGGCCGGGATGTCAGTCTGTCCGGCGTGATGAAAAAACTGGTCGGAAAGACCTTTCAGCGCGGCGCCATGGATAATGTCACGCTGATCCTGGTGAAGGCGTTATGAGCCGTCAGGATAAAAAATCCATTTGGATTTTTCTTCTGATCCTGCTGGCTGCCGGATTCCTGCGAATCTGGTACCTTTTCGATTTCGCCTCGCTGCCGCTGTTCGGCCAGGTCACCGGTCCGGATGTGTCGGAATATTTCGCGGAAGCGCAGAAGATCAGGTCCGGACAATGGCTTCCCCCTGAGGTCTTGATCCATGCTCCGCTTTACCCGTATATGCTGGCTCTGATCCTGTCGGCCGCCGGTGGCGATTTGTTCTGGACGCGTCTGATCCATGTCCTGCTGTTCGGACTGCTGACTCTTGCCCCGGTTTATTTCACTCTGAGGAAACGGACCCGAGGCCTTTCCGGTCCGCTGCGTTTTCTGCCTGCCGTTGCGACCCTGCTGCTGGGGCTTTACCCGCCGCTGATCATTTGCCAATGCGAGTTTTTCAGTGAAAATCTGATGCTGGTCCTGCTGCTGTTTTCCCTGTCGTGTTTTTCCCTTCATTACAAATATGCGGACGGCATTGCCGGCGTATTTTTCGGACTGGCTCTGCTGGCTCATCCCGGATGCATTTTTTTCCTGCCTCTGGCGGGCCTTTATGCCGGCTGGCGGCTTTACCGCGCCGGACGGCCGGAAGCACGTAAAAAAGCCTGTTTGCGCGCCGTTTCGTTCCTGATCGGCGCCATGGTGATGGTCGCGCCGGTCAGCCTGCGCAATTCCCTGCTGGCGAAACGTCCGGTTCTGATTCAGGACAACAGTATGTTCAATCTGGTGCTGGGGAACAGTCCGGAATCGACGGGAACCTGCCGGATCCCGCCGGGCAGCCGCTGGGATGACGCTTTCGAAACGGCCAACCGCCGGGCCGCGGAGCAGGGGATCAGCGTGGATTCCTATTTCCGCAGTCAGTTCTTCCATTATCTTTTCACGCAGCCGGGTCATTATGTGAAGATGCTGCTCAAAAAAGCCGCCATGGCGCTCAGCTCCCGCGAGTTCACCACCTGGTCGGATGCCGTGCCGCTGCAGCTGATTTTCTGGCACCGCTTTCTCTATCAGCATTGGTTCATGCTGCTGCTCCTGCTGGGCGGTCCGGCTCTGTTGATCGGCTTTTTCCGGAAAACGGTTCGCCGTCTGCTGGGGCCGGAACTCCTGCTTTTTGCGGCCGTGTGGGCCGGACAGATCTTCCTGCTGACCGCAGGGCGCTACCGGCTGCCGCTGGTCGTGCCGCTGGCGGTTTTCGGCGCGTTTTTCCTCTGCCGGATCCGGGATTTTCTCGGCACGCCGCGCCGCGCATTCTGCTGTCTGGCGCTGACGGTCGCCCTGTTCCTGATCGGGAGCTTTCCCTATGCGATCCCGCGGCAGCCGGAGATGGATTATGCGCGCAGTCTGCTTGCCACCGCTTATATCCAGGCTGGCAATCCCCGGTCCGCGGTGGAGATTTACGATTTGCCCGCGGCGGGCGAATGTTTCCCTGACCGGCGGCTCACCGTGCTGGGACAGGCATGGTATGCTCTGGGCGATCTGAAAAAATCGGCTGAGATTTACCGGGAGACGATCCGGCTTTTTCCGAAACAGCCGCAGGGATATCTGAATTATGCGTCGATCCTTTCCGATGCCGGACAGTTCGCCGAGGCGGAGAAGTTCCTGAATGCCGCGCTGGCTCTGCATCCGAAAGGTGCGGTCCTGGCGGATATCGAATACAATGCCGGGCAGATCGCGCAGCGGACGCGCCGGCTCGATCTGGCCGAAAAGCATTATCTCGCGGCGCTGGCTGTGCTGCCCTCACACCGCAAAGCTCTGAA
>JAZUCR010000619.1:0-2186 GCA_045639225.1 Victivallales bacterium | reverse complement strand
CAGATACGCTGGAAATTGTCGATGAAATCGAACGGGACGTCGCCGGCACGGAACTGGGTGCCGTAAGGCGCCATGCCGGGCGTGGCGTAGCATTGACGGAATTCGATCAGCGCATCGGCTTTTTCGGAACGGATCACTTTGGCCAGATCGCGGACAAAGGCCATGACTTCGCGGCCTTCCGATTCTTCCGTATTCGGGTAGATATAATCGATGAAATCGACTTTCAGACCGTCCAGCCCGTAATCGTGCATGACGTGTTTCATCTTTTCGAGTTGAGCAGCGAGCGCGTCTTTCTTCCTGCTGTCGATGGTGTATTCGCCTTCCTTGTATTCGGGCTTGTAACAGTCCGGATACTGTTTTTTGAATTCGCTTTTTGCTCCGACCAGGAACGGCGCCACCCAGAGCATATATTTCATGCCCATGGCCTGGACGCGGTTGCGGTGATTGACGAAATCGGGGAATTTTGTCGTGGAAAGATTCCAGTCGCCGATCCATTCATACCAGTCGGGAATGGTCTGCGGAGAGACGCGTTTCATCACGTCGAAACACCAGCCGTCGTCGATGATCAGGGTGCCGAAGCCGAGTTTCGAGGCGATTTCCGCATTCTTTTCGACCCAGTCCTGCGTGACAGCGGCATGGACCGCATACCAGGTACAGAAGACCGGTTTCCAGGCACCTTCCGGATATGTCTGCACCGGGATGTTCAGCTGTTTGCGCCAGTCTGTGAGTGCCTCGGTCCAGGGCATCGGCCGTTCGTCCAGGATCAGCTCGAAATCCTGACTTTCAGGATGCAGAGTCAGGAAGATCGTCACCTCGTAGGTGCATTTTTCCTGATTCATCTTGGCATAGAAACGGGTATCGTCGATGATGTCGGTCAGCCCGAAGGAGAAACGGTTGTCCTGCCGGGAGTTCAGAAAGGCCAGAAACGGGAAATTGCGCTGTCCGGCGCTTTTGCTTTCGATCGTCCAGTGGATTTTCGAAGTCGGGGTGCGCAGTTCCGGATGCCAGTAGCCGTGAATGTCCAGGATCGGTATGGCGAAACGGATCTGCATGATCCCGTCGTGTCCCGGAATTTTGACTGGCAGTTTGCTGTAGTTTCCGGTATGTTCGAGCTGGGAGACCACGGCATTCCGGTAGAAGATTTCGATTTTCATTTTTCAGTCCTTTCTATGAATTTCGGTTTGATTCGAATGATATGGGGGGCGGGGGGCGCTTTTCCTTCCAGCAGATCGGCCAGCAGACCGGCCGCCTGACGGGCCCGTTCGGCCAGATTCAGATCCACGCTGGAAAAATGCAGTTCCGCGGCCAGATAACTGTTGTTGATCCCGCAGACAGGTATGCGGCTGTTTTGTTTTTTTCCTGTCTGGGCATCGGCGGCCCCGGCGGCGACCAGATCATCTGCACAGATAATGGCATCGAGGCCTTTTCCTTTGCTGAGCAGCCGTTTTGCCGCTGCTGCCGCGGCTGCGCGGTCATAGCCGGTTTCGATGGTATGGATGATTTTGATTTCCGGCGGCAGATTGTCGGTGAATCCCTGTTGGAAATTCCGGATGTCCGGCAAGGTCCGCGAGGGAAGAAACAGGGCGATCCGGCGGAATTTCCTTTTGCTGCACCATTGTGCCGCGAGGCTGCCGGCGGTTTGGTAATCCAGCCGGACGGCGTAACCTTTATCCTGATTCATGAAAACGCAGGGGATCCGGGTCTGCTGGAGGGAGAGCACGTCGGCATTGGAAAGTTCCTGCACGCTGACGAGCAAACCGCCGTTGATGTTTTGTTTGGCGAAGTCGCGCAATCCGGATTTCCCGGTGGCGGAGTGGAATCCCCGGATGACCAGATGGTAGCCCCGTCTTTCGGCGGTTTCCGCCAGTGCCCGGATGGTGATTTCCCTGCCCGGCGAGCAGATCATGGCGCTGTTGTAGACCACGTAAACCAGTTCTTTGATGTTGTTCGTCTGGTTGAAGGATTTGAAGGTTCCTTTGCCGTGGAGTTTGTAGATCTCGCCGTTGACGGTCAGCTGTTCCAATGCCTGCCTCACCGTGGTCCGGCAGATGTGGAAGTGCTGACACAAGACCCGTTCCGATGGGATCGGGTCGCCGGGTTTGAGCTGGACGAGGATTTCCCGCCGCATCTGATTGATCAGTTTGAAATACAGCGGGACGGGATCGTCCTCAGTTCGTTTCAAATTG
>JAZUCR010000618.1:0-6793 GCA_045639225.1 Victivallales bacterium | reverse complement strand
TATTTTTCCGTCATTTCCACAATATCGATCAGATGATGGGGGATCTCGCTGCGTTCAGCCGGTGTTGGTTTTGCAGTGCCGATATCAAGGCCGCGGTAGATCTGCATGGAATCTGCGGAAATGATTTCTCCATTCATGGTGCGGGCAATTTCCAGCGCCAGAGCAGTCTTGCCCGAGGCGGTGGGTCCCATGATCACCGGAAAGGGCAGGGGATTACTGCTTGAAATGGACATAGTTGAGGGAATCCGGATCGATTTTCCGGTCCGGACGGATCATGGTGGAGATGATGTAAATAAAAACTCCGATGCAAATACAGGAATCGGCCACATTGAAGGACGGCCAGGCGTATTTTCCGATATAGAATTGAAGGAAATCAACGACTGCGCCGCGGAAAACCCGGTCGATGCAGTTGCCCAGAATGCCGGACAGGATCAGCAGAACGGCATAATACCGTTCTTTCCATCCGTCGGTCAGATGCCGGAGGAACCAGAGTGCGGCGAAGAACACGGTTCCGGAGATCGCCAGCAGCAGCCAGTAGCGTCCGGAAAGAATTCCCCATGCCGCACCTGTATTGGTCACATAGGTGAGATTGAAAAAACCCGGAATCACCACTTGCCGCGAGGCAAACGGGATCTCCTTGACGACCCAGTATTTGGTGAGCTGGTCGAGTATCAGGAAGATAAAACCGGTCAGCAGCGCCAGCAGAAATGTTTTGCGGTCTTCCGCCGGAACTGCCCTGTGGGAAAACTTGCTCAAAAGAAATACTCCCGATCAGCGTCTGTGATAGAACGTTTCATCCATGGCTTCGCGTTTGGATTTACACTTGGTGCAGTATTTAGCATACGGTTTGGCTTCCAGCCGTTTCCGCGGGATGGGTTCACCGCAGTCGAGACAGATTCCGTATTCGGAATCTTCCAGCCGCTGGAGAGCTTCGTCGATCATTTCCAGCACATCGACGCCGTCGGAAAGCAGGCCCAGTTCGAAATCGCGGCGGTAGTTGTCGGTGCCGAGGTCGGCCATGTGGGTCGCCATACCGGCTCTTTCGCCTGCCGCGTCCTTGCGGGTCAGGGCATCATCGGAGTGATACTGGACCTGAGCGCCGAAGGCCGCTCTGGCATGCATGAGCAGGTCGTAGAAGAATTTCTTATCCGCTTTGGAAAGACGAAGTTTTTTCAGGATTTCGTCTTTTCTGACCTTGGTCGTCTTTTTTGCGGTCGGACTTTTTTCCGGTTTGACGGCTGCGGTCTTTTTTACCGGAGCTTTTGCCGGCGCGGCTTTTTTCACGGGAGCCGGAGCAACTTTTTTGACCGCCGCCTTTTTCACGGGAGCCGGAGCTGCTTTTTTAGCTGCTGTCTTTTTCACGGGAGCCGGAGCTGCTTTTTTGGGAGCCGCTTTTTTAGCCGGCGCAGCTTTTTTGACCGCTGCCTTTTTCGCGGGAACAGCTTTTTTGACGGCCGCTTTTTTAGCGGGCGCGGCTGCTTTTTTCACAGCAGCGGTTTTCTTGACAGCGGGTGTTTTCTTGGAGGATGCTTTTTTGACTGCAGGTTTATTTTTCTTGACTGCTGCTGTACTTTTTGAAGCAGCAACTTTTTTTACGGTTTTTTTCACCGTCGGTTTCGAAACTTTTTTCGCCATTTCAGCACCCTCCGTGATGGTCATATTGATCCTGTTCAATCATCAACTGATTTCAATAATATATCCCTTCAGAAATGAAAATCAAGTATGAATGATACAAAAAACGAAAAAAGAACGCAGAAAAAAACGGTTCAAAATACCAGCTTTTCGGCGGCATCCGGGAAATCGTTTTCATCCACCATCAGCATTTCGGGAAATTTCCGTTTCATTGCGGCGGCAAACACGCCTTGTCCCGCCAGTCCGAGCGAACGTTTTTTCCCCGGCGAAAACAATTCCACGGGCCGCAGTCCGCAGCTGGGCGACTTGGCTTTGAAAATGAATGCGGCAATATTGGTCCGCTCCATCAGCTTCACCTCGGTCTGGATCCAGTCATTCAGGATATCGGTCTTGTCTTCGCCGGTGGCGGTGACGACGACGCGGGTGCCGCGCGGCGAAGATTCCAGATGCATCGGCGGACGCGGGATGCCGAGCCCGGCGTTGAATTCGGGACAGACCGGAATGAACTGCACTTTGTTCTTCAGCAGTTCATAAATCACGGGACAGGCTTTGGAGCACCCGTCATACCGGCATTTGATGCCGAGCAGACAGGCGCTGATCCCGATTTTGATTTTCCGGCCGTGCATCCGAAAATCAATCCGTCATTTTGCGCAGATCCGTCCGGCGGATCTTGCCGCTGGTGGTCTTGGGCATGGCTTCCAGAAATTCGATCTTGCGCGGATATTTATAAGGCGCGGTATGATGTTTGACGTAATTCTGGATTTCCTTCTTGAGTTCTTCCGAACCCTGCTGGCCCTTGGTCAGCACGATGAATGCCTTGACTACCTGGCCGCGGATGGGATCGGGCACGCCGACCACCGCGCATTCCAGGACATACGGCAGTTCCATGATGACGCTTTCGACCTCGAACGGACCGATCCGGTAACCGGAGGACTTGATCAGATCGTCGCTGCGTCCGACATACCAGAAATAGCCGTCTTCATCGCGCCAGGCGGTGTCGCCGGTGTAATACAGTCCGTCGTGCCAGTTGGCATCGGTCTGTTCCTGATTGCGGAAATAGGAAAGGAAGAGGCCCGGGACTTCGCACGGTTTGGCGCGGATGGCAATGATGCCGACCTCGCCGGATGCCACCGGCTTGCCATCCTGATTGACCAGTTCGATCTGATATTGCGGGGAAGGTTTCCCCATGGATCCGGGTTTCGGATTCATGCCGACCAGGTTGCCGATCGTGAGCGTGGTTTCGGTCTGGCCGAACCCTTCCATGATCTTCAGGCCGGTGGCTTTCTGGAAGATCGAAAAGACTTCCGGATTCAGCGCTTCGCCGGCGGTGGCGGCGTATTTGATCGAACTCAGATCGTATTTGCTCAGATCCTCGCGGATGAAGAACCGGTACATGGTCGGCGGTGCACAGAACGTGGTGATGTTGTACTGCTTGAACAGTCCCAGGATATCGGCGGCGTCGAACCGGTCGAAATCATACACGAAAACCGCGCCTTCACAGAGCCACTGGCCGTAGATTTTTCCCCACAGCGATTTTCCCCACCCGGTATCGGAAATGGTGAAATGCAGTCCGTCCGGCTGAACGTGCTGCCACCACCGTGCGGTGATGATATGTCCGAGCGAATAAGTGTGGGCATGCAGGACCATTTTGGGATATCCGGTAGTGCCAGAGCTGAAGAACATCAGAGCCGGCTCGGTCGCGCGCAGGCTCGGGTCGCGCTCGAATTTATCGCTGAACGCTTCCACTTCGCGGTCGAAATCATGTTCGCCTTCTTCGGCCTTGCCGACGGCGATGCGGAGCGTCACGCCGGGACAGGATTTCAGGGCTTCATCGATCATGGCCGGGACTTCGCCGTCGGAGGTATGAATGATCGCCTTGATCTGGCCTTCCTGGAAACGGTAGACGAAATCTTTTGCCTGGAGCTGATTGGTCGCGGGGACGGCGATCGCGCCGATCTTGTGCAGCGCATTGATGATGAACCAGAACTGATAATGGCGTTTCAGCACCAGCATCACGAAATCGCCCTTTTTGATGCCGAGCGAGACCAGATAATTGGCCGCCTTGTTGGAATAGCGGGAAATATCGCTGAAGGTGAAACGGCGGGCGTTGTGCTGCCGGTCGACCCAGACCATGGCGGTTTTGTCCGGTGATTTGGCCGCCAGTGCATCCACCACGTCGAAGCCGAAGTTGTAATTTTCCGGATAGTGGAATTTGACTTTTTCCAAATGGCCTTCGGCATTGAGCGTTTCGGACATGAATTTATGATAAATGAGCTCGTTTTTCTCTTCGGGAACGGTTTCTTCGACCGCTTTCGGTTCGATCGACTGGGGCCCGTCGCCTTCGCCGCGGATGACCAGAGCGAGAAATTCACACGGTTCCGTGCCGATCGCGATCATGCCGTGCGGATGGGCGGAATCATACATGATGCTGTCGCCGGGCTCCAGAATCTCGATTTTGTCATCCAGCCGCACTTTGAGACGGCCTTTGAGGATGTAATCGAATTCCTGTCCGGAGTGCGTGGAAAGATGGATCGGCGCGTTTTCATCTTCGGGCGGCGCTTTGACCACGAACGGTTCGGCCTGACGGTGCTTGAGCAGGGCGGCGAGGTGGCGGTATTCGAAACCGGCCCGGCGGCGGATCGGCATGCCGCCGTGATTCCGCGTCAGCGTGTAGAACGAAAGTTTCGGCGATTCGCCGGTGACCAGCTGGCTGATATCGACGCCCAGACGCTGTGCACAGCGGTAAATAAACGTGAAAGAACTGTCGGTGGTTCCGGCTTCGTGAGCCAGGTATTCTTCCTCGGTGACCTCGGTGATCCGTGCCATTTCCTCCACGGAAACTTCCAGGATGGTCCGGAGCTCTTTCAGGCGTTTGCCCATCAGCGTAAGTTGATTTTCCATAATCGAATCCTCGTATTAAAAATTACAAATCAGATTAGGTAATATACACCCATCCGGTGAAAAATTAAATAGCGGGAAAGAAAAAACCGGCTAAAAAGATCGATGTGACAACATCCGGCATCGATTTTGTCAATCCAACTTGACATATCATGCAATGATGTTATATTCCAAAAAGTATGACAATCAAGATCCAGTATTTTCAGGAGAAAACCATCATGGAAAGAATTTTCGACGGAGCCGCGGGACGGCTGCACATCAGCGAACCGGAACTTTATGTTGACAATAAGGCACGGCGGCGCAGCGGACATGTGACTCACGCCATGATCGAATATCAGCCGGGAAAGATCATCGATTTCAATTCCAACTGTTCCGCGGTGCGGTCGTTCGGCCATTCCGCCTTCGGGTGGGTCGAATACCGTTATTCCGATGATTACGGACAGCACTGGTCCGAGATTCACGATCTGCCGTTTTCCCGGCAGGAGTTTTTCGACGGGAATCATACCATTTCAGTCGAAAAAGGCGTTTGCAATGACGGCGTGATCACGCTTTTCCTGCTCCGGAATTCCCAGTTCAGCCAGATCTGCTGCGAACCGTGGTCGGCGCCGATGGTCCTGCAAAGTCATGACTTCGGCAAAACGTGGACCGAGCCGGTCGAATTCTGCCGATATGCCGGCCGGATTTACGATGCGGTCGTGCATGACGGCATCATCTATGCCCTGATCTTCTGCAACGACAATCATATCGGGGAAAAACCGGAACACCTCTACCGTCTCTACCGCAGTCTCGATAACGGCAAAAGCTTCGAAGAGGTGAGCATCGTCGATATCGAAACGATCGGACATGCCTACGGCGCTCTGCAGTTCCGTCCGGATGGTTCCCTGATCGCTTACAACAACAATATCACGAACGGTTATTTCCTTTCGGAAAGCATCAGTCTCGATCTCGGCCGCACCTGGGAACCGCTGGCGGATGTCAAATTGTCCGAAGGGATCCGGAATATCCAGATCTCTCCGCTGGGTTCGGGTTACGTGATGCACGGACGCGGGTTCCGCGGCGCCCGTTTCGGAAAAGGTCTGGTCGTTTACACTTCCAAAGATGCGCTGCACTGGGATAACGGGATCCTGCTGGAGCCGGACAAGGGTTCCTGCTATTATTCCAACAATGTCCGGCTGGTCAAACCCGACGGAACGGAAACGCTGCTGGTCCAGTATTCGGATATTTACAAAGACGATCCGGTCAATTTCAAGACGGTGAACGTGATGCACATGTTCATGCATTTCGAATGAGATCGTTTACCCGAGGACCCGGTCATGAAATTCCAGTTATGCTATCCCGGCGGGAAAAAGAAAGCGCTGACTTTCAGTTACGATGACAGCCATCCGGATAATGTCCGGCTGGCAGAAATCCTGAACCGGCATGGGATGAAGGCGACCTTCAATCTGAACAGCGCCCTGCTGCCGGGAGAAAATGAGGAACAGAAAGCCGATTACGTCAGAAAACTGCTGGCCGGCGGTCACGAGATCGCCTGTCACGGCTTCACCCATGCTTTTTTCGACCGCATGCCGCAGCTGTCGCTGGTGGAAGAAGTGCTGGAGGACCGCCGACGGCTGGAAAAAATTTCCGGACGGATCGTCAACGGCCTGGCTTATCCCAACCGGGCCTATAACGCCCAGGTGATCGAAACGCTGCGCTCGCTGGGGATCGTATATGCCCGCGCGGCCAGATCCACCGGATTTTTTACCCTGCCGGCCGACTTCCTGGCCTGGGATCCGACCTGCCATCATAAGGAAAACCTGCCCGAAGTGGCAGAACGGTTCCTGAAAGGCTTCCATTACGGCGGGCTCTGCTATGTCTGGGGGCATGTCTTCGAATTCAACCGGGACAACAACTGGAACATCATCGAGGATTTCTGCGCCGGACTAGCCTCGTCAGAAGATATCTGGTTTGCAACCAACGGCGAGATCTGCGAATATGTCACCGCGTTCCGGCGTCTGGCGACTTCCGCCGACACCCGGATCATCCGCAATCCGAATGCGCAAAGCATCTGGATCTTCGACCGGAACGGAATTCCGCACGAGATCGAAGGCGGAACCCAGATTATTTTCGAATAAACTTCAACCACCGGCGGAAATGCTGATATGTGCCGTTGTCTCGGGTCATTCCCGTGCCGCTCAGTATGATACCGGCCTCGGGACATCAAGCTCCGGCCAGGAGAAAAACCTGCATGGAGGAAGCACCGCGGTTCTGCCATAACGCGTAT
>JAZUCR010000617.1:0-3916 GCA_045639225.1 Victivallales bacterium | reverse complement strand
CTCCGGCGTGATGCGCGGCGACCTGGGCGAATCCGCCGCCGTTGACAAAGGGCAGCCCGTCCTGAACCTGATCCTGGAAAAACTCCCCGTCACGCTCCGCTTGAATATCTTTGCGATCCTGCTGACCTATCTGCTCGCGATCCCGCTGGGAATCTTTTCCGCGGTCCGGCCCGACACCAGAACCGATCAGATCATCACTTTCGTCCTGTTTTTCCTGTATTCCCTGCCGGTGCTGTGGAGCGCCCTGATGCTGCAGGCTCTGTTCTGCAAAGGCGGCTGGTGTCCGATCTTCCCGCTGAAGGGGATCACGCCGGACATCCTGCCGGGCATGAGCACCTGGACGATCCTCGGCAAGACTGCACTGCATTACATCCTGCCGGTGTTCTGTCTGAGCTACGGCGGTTTCGCCGGACTGACGCGGTTCACCCGTTCGGGCATGCTGGAGGTCATCCAGCAGGATTACATCCGCACCGCCCGTGCCAAAGGCGCATCGGAAGCGAGCGTGATTTTCCATCATGCCTTCCGCAACGCGCTGATCATCATGATCACCTTGTTTGCCGGACTGCTGCCCTCGCTGGTCGGCGGCAGCATTCTGGTCGAATATGTGTTCAATATCCCCGGTATGGGCTCGCTTTCGATGCTGGCGCTGAGCAGCCGCGACATCCCGCTGCTGATGGCGCTGTTCGCGTTCGGCGGCGTGCTGACTCTGCTGGGGATCCTGCTGGCGGACATTTTATATGTCATAGCCGATCCCAGAATCAATTTCGAATCCCGCATCTAAATCAGGAGAAGATCGATCATGCCTCAGAACACCATTATCGAAACCTGGATGGCCGCCCGGGACGGCGTGAAACTCTACACGCTGATCCAGCTGCCCGAACCCGAAGGCCGTTTCCCGGTCGTTATCCGGCGCAATCCCTATGCCTCGGCGGAAACCGATTTCGAACCGTTGAAAAATGAAGATACCCACGGTTATGCCGTCGTGACCCAGCACTGCCGCGGCACCGGACGGAGCGAGGGGATCTGTATTCCCTACATCTCCGAACGCAATGACGGTCTCGACCTGCTGGAATGGATCCGGAAACAGCCGTTTTATCAGGGCGAACTGTTCCTTTCCGGCGGCAGTTATCTGACCTCGGTCCATTACTCTTATCTGAACACCGATCCGTCGGATATCAAGGCCGCTTTTCTGTCGGTGCAGGACTCCGAACGCTACAATATCCTTTACCGCAACGGCTTCTTCAAATCCGGCCTGCACGGCAAATGGGCGCTCTCCATGTACAAACGCAATCTGCCGATCGAACGCAATTACTGCAATGACACTTTCCGGACCTTGCCGCTGAAAGGCATCACCCGCTCGGTCTTCGGCGAGGAGGTCCCCGCCATCGAAGAGGAATACCGCCATCCCGATCCCGCCGATCCCTTCTGGCAGACGCCTGCCGGCGGCTCGGATTTCCACGACGCCTGCCTCAAATGCAGCATCCCGATCCTGCTGACTACCGCTTTTTACGATATTTACACCGGCGGCGTGCTGGATATCTGGAACAGTCTGCCCGATTCGCGGAAAGAAAAATGCGCCTGTCTGGTGTCCCCGTTCGATCATAACTGGAATCCCATGCCGCGCAAGGTTCCGTCCGATTTGCCCGATTTCGAAAACGGCAGGGTTCGGGAGGTCTGCCCCGATCTGCAATATCTCTGGTTCGACCATTTCCGGCTCGGAACGCCTCTCCAGTTCGTTGAGAAAGGCAAGATCGTTTATTACACGCTGTTCGAAAATCAGTGGCATTGCGAAAAACGTCTGGAAAACGGTTCGGAAAAACGGGAGTTCTTCCTGCATGCCGACCGCACGCTCCAGCCCGGAAAACCCGTGGAGTCCGGTGAGATTACTTATGTTTACAATCCCTATGCGCCCGCTCCGTTTGCCGGCGGATGCTGCCTCAATTTCGGCGGCATGCAGTTCCAGGATCCCCCGAATTCACGTTATGATGTCATTTCCTTTCTGTCCGATCCGGTCGAAGAAGAGACGCTGGTCTGTCAGGGGAAATTCGAGGTCGAACTGCATTGCCGTTCCACGGCGCCGGACACCTGTTTTTATGTCCGGCTGGATCTGGTCCGGGACGGCAAGTCGATCTCTCTGCGCGACGATATCGATTCACTCTGCCGCGTGGAAAAAGATTACACACCGGGCTCGGAACGGGTCTTGAAATTCTCCCTGATCGAACATTCCTTCCAGCTTCGGAAAGGCGATCAGCTCCGGCTGGATGTGTCCTCGTCCTGCGTGCCGCATTTCCAAGTGCATACCAACCGGAAAGGACTTCAGACCGATCAAACCGGGGCGGACATCTGCCGCAATACCATTATCACCGGCGAGTCCGTGCTGCGCATTTACTGCCGGTGACTTGACGCACGGAAAACGTTTCAGAAATCGACGGAGCCGATCAGCTTTTTCCAGGCGGCTTCCGGAAGCGCCTGGTCGAAATCGGCGGTCCGGGCGCGGATGGTGATCACTTTCACATGGAATTTGACCACCGCCACCGCGATTCGCAGCGTGTAGGAGATCCCGCCGATCACCGGCTTGACCGTGTAGACCGCCGCATCATAACCGTCGATCTTGCAGCGGGTCATGGCGACCTTTGTTTTGAACCGTTCCTCCAGCGCCTTCCGGATCATCGGCACGTAGAAACCGATCCCCGCATAGTCATTGCCGTACCAGTGGGTGGCGGTGACCGCATTGTCATATTCGGCCAGTTCGATGATGCAGTGATTGCCGGAAACCGCGCCGGTGCTGCCGTTCTTGACGAATCCCGCGGGCAGTTCCAGACCGATGATCAGGGAATCTCCGTTGTTGGTGATCCGCTGGTTGAATGCCAGCAGGTTCGAACCGAGCGAATTCACCCAGGCGACCGGCGAGGTCGGCTGGATGACCCGGTGCGTGACTGCCGCCTTGAAATTGACATACATGGTCACATAAGCGATCCGCAGATTCAGGTTTTTCTGCTGTGCCTGCAGACGTTCCAGTTCGGTCGTCACTCTCGCAATGGCGGTTTCGACCTTGACCATTTCATCGACTTTCCCGGCTTTTTCCAGCAGGGCGAGCAGACGTTTCCTCGATTTTTCCAGATTTTCGAGGCGGATCTTCAGATCGGTGACCTGCTGCGTGACATCATCGCCGGTGATGGTGAGCGAGTTCAGAACGCCCAGCTTGGAAAGTTCCGTCAGTGCCGCGTCGGCATTTTTTACCGGGATCGCCAGCACGGTCGAACTGTTGTCCATGCGTTTGACATAACCGCCGAATTTCATGGCCAGACGGCGGGACTGATCCACGGCGGTGCGGACGTTGCCGACGTTGAGCCCGAGCCGGGCGGTAAAGGTCATCTGATGACCGGCGGGGACCTGGAAATTCTGCTTGCCGACAGCACGCGGGGCTGCACTTCCGCGGTCGAAACGGCCCAATGCGCGCATTGCGGGTTCCGGATTGTATGCAGCTCCTCCTTCAATCCGGGCATACGATTGTGAATTATCGGCTGCGCATCCGAAAACCAGCAGCAGTCCGGCGGAAATCATGCAAACATGGAATTTGTTCATAGTCTGATCCTTTCGATAAGTTCGATTTACGAGTTTCTCGGACAAAATACCATTGCGAAGATATTTTGTCAAGCGGGCAACCGAAAAATTACAGAAAAACGGAGAATAGGCCGGATAAGCAGGATAGGCCAAATAGGCAGGATCGCTTCGTATCACTGGCAGTCCGCCATCCCGCGCAGTGCACGAAGCACAGTATTCTTAGATAGTGTGTCAAAAGTCAAGTGCCTTTTGATGATTTTTTAAGAAATTTTCATCGAATGGCGTATTGTGAACGACCATTGAGCGTAACATCAGCAGCATTTTCCGCATACATGCACATCGAACAGTCATT
>JAZUCR010000616.1:0-14872 GCA_045639225.1 Victivallales bacterium | reverse complement strand
CAACATCATGCGCGAAAACAAAGTCGGCAAGCTGCCGCTGGTGGATTCGAAAGGACACCTGAAAGGCCTTTACAGCTATCAGGATGTGTATACGCTGCTGTCCAATATGGCGCCGGACTACAACCGGGATCCGGAACACCGTCTCCGGGTAGCCGCGGCAGTCAGTCCGTATGATATGGAACGGGCCAACGCACTGGTGGAAGCCGGCGCGGATGCACTGGTGATCGATACGGCGCACGGCCATTCCAAGGGCGTGATCGAAACGGTTCGGCAGTTCAAGCATGATTATCCGGAAGTGGATATCGTGGCGGGCAACATCGCCACGGGCGAAGCCGCCAAAGCATTGATGGAAGCCGGCGCGGATGCCATTAAAGTTGGTATCGGTCCCGGTTCGATCTGCACCACCCGCGTGGTCGCAGGCGTCGGAACTCCGCAGGTCACTGCAGTTTACGAGGCGGTGAAAGCGGTCCAGGGCGCCGTGCCGATCATTGCCGACGGCGGCATCAAGCAGTCCGGCGATGTGGCCAAAGCGCTGGCGATCGGGGCAACCTCCGTGATGATGGGTTCGGTTCTGGCGGCCACGCTGGAAAGTCCCGGTGAAAAGATCATTCAGCAGGGACGCCGGTTCGTGGTTTACCGCGGCATGGGCAGTCTCGAAGCCATGAAGAAAAACAAAGGCAGCCGCGAACGTTACGGCCAGTCGGATGTGGATGACAGCAAGAAACTGGTGCCGCAGGGCGTCGAAGGCATGGTTCCTTACCGCGGATCTCTGTGGGAAGTCGTCCATCAGTTCGCCGGCGGACTGCGTTATTCGCTCGGTTACTGCGGCGCCCGGGATCTGCCGACCCTTCGGGCCAAGGCCAAATTCATCCGCGTCAGTTCTTCCGCTCTGCAGGAAGCGCATCCGCATGATATCCTGATGCTCAAAGATGCTCCCAACTATACACCGAAAGCCTGAAAGAACACCTGATCCGCAACAGAAAATCACGGGGAGACGAACATGAAACTTTTATTTTCCTGTTTTATGGTCCCCGTTTATATCACGATGGCCGTTTCCGGGTTGGGCGGACTGTTTATTTATCTGGATTCCACCGGCTGCAGACCGGTGGAAAATACCCACAGTTTCCTCTCCAACATGTATTTCTGCCTGCTGCACATGTCCATGGCAATTTCGCTGGGACTGGCAGTGCTTTCGCTGATCTATTGTCTCGGCATGGCCGCGATCGGATTCATCATCAAGACCTGGTTCGGTGCGGGGATCGCACTGGCCGGCGCGGCAGGAATGTTTTTTCTGACTCAGTTTCTGCTCAACACCACGATTTAAGCGAGGGAGGATGTCATGAATATCCGTATCGGCCAAGGTTACGATTCCCATCGTTTTGCGCCCGACCGTGCGTTGATCCTCTGCGGCGTGAAAATTCCTTTCGAGCTGGGTCTGGCCGGTCACAGCGATGCCGATGCGCCGGTCCATGCCCTGATCGACGCCCTGCTGGGCGCTCTGGCACTGGGCGACATCGGTCATTTCTTTCCGGACAATGATCCGCGCTGGAAAGGCGCGGACAGTCTGGATTTGCTGAAATTGACGCTGGAAAATCCGGCGTTCGCCGCCTGGCAAGTCGGCAATGTGGATCTCACGGTCATCGCCCAGAAACCCAAACTGGCGCCGCATATCGAAGCCATGCGGAAAAATCTCGCCGGAGCCATGTCGCTGCCGCTCGACTGTGTTTCCGTCAAAGCCAAGACGAATGAAGGCATGGGTTTCACCGGCCGGCTGGAAGGAATTGAAGCCCAAGCTGTGGTTTTATTGCAGCACAAATAATTTCACATAAAGGAAAATCATCATGAAAAAGAGTTATCAAATCCGTGCCGTCCAGGTCGATCTCGCCCGGCAGATGGAAACCATCCCGTTCTTGAAAGGCTTTATCGATTTCATTGCGGAAAACCATTACAACACCCTGTTTCTCTATCTGGAATGGCGGATCCGCACCAAAACGTTCGACATCGGCAAAAATGACGGATATACCGCGGAAGAACTGCGTGAGATCATCGAATATGCGGCTCTGCGCGGGATCAATGTAATTCCCGGACTGGCTACGCTCGGTCATGCCGAACTGCTGCTCCGGCAGAAGAAATACGCCTCGTATTCGGAACTGCGCGAAGGCATCACCGGCCGGTTCGGTCAGACCTTCACGCCCGATTTCTGCCCTTCCCTGCCGGAAACCCGCGAGTTTCTGGACTCCTATCTTTCCGAGGTTGCGGAAATCTTCACCGAAACACCGTATTTCCATGTCGGCGGCGATGAAGTCTTCGACATGGCGTATTGTTCCGAATGCCGCAAAAAAGCCGCCGGTTTCGAGGGCGAAGCCAAGCTTTATCTGGAACATTTCAAATTCATCCATCAAGTGGTGGCCAAGCTCGGCAAACGCATGATGCTGTGGGATGACATGTTCGAGTATTATCCCGAAATCCTGCCCGACATGCCCCGTGACATCATCATGGTCAACTGGCAGTACCAGGAAAACGTGAGCGACTACCGCGGACATTTCTGCAATCTCTGTTTCCATGAGCTGATGGAACAATATGACAAACTCGGTTTCGATTATCTGACCGCCCCGGCGGATTTCTGCTGGAACAATATCGACACCTCCACGGCGCACGGCGACCTGTTCGAGCCCATGGGCGGACTGCTCACTTCCTGGGAAAAATCCACGTCGCTGCTTTATAAATATTTTCCGACCATGGCGGCGGCAGGACTGCTCTGGGATCAGATGGCACAGGACGGCGACTCCGCCATCGCGCTGGCCGTCCAGCAGCTGTTCGGCATTGACGATGAACCGTTCATCCAAGCGGTGGCGCAATATGCCGATTTCGCCCACCGGATGCCGAATGTGTCCTTGAATTCCCTGAAGAACTTTGCTTTCTTCGGTCCGGATTCCGAGCATCTGCACGCACTGCAGACCATTACCGCAGTGCTGATGCAGTATCCCGGCAAGCTGCGGGATACCAGAGCGGAATTCGTGTTGAACGACATTCTCGGCGATTGTGTGCTCAAGCTGCTGGAAGTGCGCAGCCAGCGCGCCTGCTGGAACGTGTTCCACGGACAGCAGGGCGAATCCCTGACCGCTTTGCAGGAAGAAGTAGCCGAAGCCGGCGCCAAATATGCCGATTTCTATATCCGGCACCGCCGGAAACGCGATGTTCAAAGATTTCAGAAAATGATCGACGGCTGGATCGCCGCACTCAAGGAGATCCGGGAAAAAGCTTCGTCTTCCTGGATCAAGGTGCTTTTCGCCCTGCCCGACGGCTTCGGTGCCGAACGCATTAAAATCCTCGTCGACGGTCAGCAGGTCGCTTCCGGCGTTTTCAAACACGGCAATGATCCGTTCTACGAGATTTTCTTCTTCCTTCCATCGGACATCACCGCGCCGAAAGAGGTCAGGATCGAGGCCTGCGGCTACGCCGGACAGGGAGTAGCCTATGTCTGCGCAAAAACCGGCAAAGGCAAGTTCATACCCGACGGGATCATCGGTACCGCCGGCATTGCCGAACATCCGGAACATGTGCTGCTCCCGAACGTGAATTTTGCCTACTTGGGCAGCCAGAACACGATCAATAGTTTCCGCGACCGCACCCTGGCCGAAACCGTCCACAGCATCACAGTCAGTTTGAAAAAGGAAAAATGATATGGCTTTTCTGGAATGTCGTTTCTTTTCGGAAGCTCTCGGCGTAAGTGTCACGGCCAACGTGCTTCTGCCGCAGCAGACTTCGGCCCAGATCGGACTGAAAGGCGTGGCCGATTCCGATGGAGCACCCGTGCTGTATCTGCTGCACGGACTGTCCGATGATGAAAGCATCTGGCTCCGGCGCACTTCGATCGAACGGTATGCCACGCAGTACGGACTGGCCGTCATTATGCCCGACGGCGGACGCAGTTATTATGCCGACATGTTCCACGGCGGCAAATACTGGACCTATCTGAGCGAAGAACTGCCGCAGGTCATGCATTCCTTCTTCCGGTTTTCCACGAAACGGGAAGACACCTTTGCCGCGGGTCTTTCGATGGGCGGCTACGGCGCCATGAAACTCGCACTGCATTGTCCGGAGAAATTCGCGGCTGCGGCATCGCTTTCGGGTGCACTCGACCCCCTGCATCTGCTGGAACTCATGCCTGCCAATAAAGATGAATTCGAATGCATGTTCGGGGACTTGAACCAGTTCCGCGGGTCGTTCAACGATCTTTTCGCACAGGCGGAAAAACGTGCCGCCGAAAAATGCGTCCTGCCGAAACTTTTCCTTACCTGCGGCACGGAAGACGGTCTATACTGCGATACCACGTCTTTCCGCGACCATCTTCAGAAACTCGGCATCCCCGTCACTTATGACGAATGCAAAGGCACCCATGACTGGGGTCTGTGGGATCGTAAAATCCAGGAAGTGATCCGCTGGCTGCCCCGGCGTAAAAAAAGATTCTGACGGAAAATTGACGGAAAAAGTGACGGAAGATTGACGGAAGAGACCGATCACTCGTCCTGCAGGAAAGCAACCAGGGTGCGGCGGAAAAAGATGGAATTCTGGACCGCCTTCCAGTTCCCGAACACCGATTTCCAATGCGGATTTGCCGTTTGACGGAGGAATTCCTCCCGATCGGCAGTGCCGGTTTCGCAAACCCCCACTGAAGTCTGACGGGAAACGGGCAGATATTCGATCCAATGCACCGGCACCTGATGCCATTTCCGGTCGCCGCCGTAGACAGAGACGTAGTCCGTCCTTTCCTCGCCGCGGAATGCATGGGCCATGACGGAAAGCTGAACCTCGGAACCGGACTGGTTTTTAGCCGTGATCTGCGGTTTCAGGATGCTTTCCGTAATCGCCAGATCCGGTTTGAAAACTTTTTCGGACATGGAATTTACCAGCGATTCATATTCGAACGGGGATGGTTCTCCATGATCGATGATTCCCTGATAGATATCCGGGAAATTCCGGTATTGCTGATAGAGCGGGATACAGAACAGCGGGGCCAGGGTAAAATAAAGATTCCGGAAGAAATCGCAGCTGTATTCGAAAAACAGTTTTTTGATCTCGGCAAATTCATAATGCCACAAATTGGCCGGGTTTCCGGAAAAATCCGAGCGGGAAAGATGCTCGGAAAGCAAGGTATTGATCATGTGATTCTTGCAGAATACGAAGTCATCGCCGAAGCCCTGTTCCTGATCGCGGAGGAGAGTCAGCATTTCCTGCTGTGCAAGGGGGGTGAACAGCAGACGGAACTGCTGTTCGTCATCCCGGTCGACGGCATTGAAGCAGGCATCGAATTCCCGGTTGTCCATAATGGTGAAAGTGCAGCTCATGTCGCGGCTTTTCTGTTCCAGAGCCTTGATCGCGCTTTTCAACTGTCCCCGCGCAAAAAAGCCGCTGCCGCAGCAGGAGAGCGGATTGGGCTCCCGGCTGAAAGTCAGCTTGGGAGCCGCTTCATTGCCGAAAACCAGAAATTTGACTTTATTATATACGGGAATCGGTTTTTCCACCGAGGCGGTCAGCGTTTCATGCCGGGTTTCCCAGCGGGTCCGGGTATTTCCGTTGGAATCCGTATAGGTGACCTGTTCTTTCCAGCTGATGGAGATCGACCCGTGATAGACTTTGGTTCCCCATTCCTGCTGGAGTCTTTCCGCCAGGATCCAGGGATTGCCGTTCATGGTCCCGCTCTGACAGCAGAGCACGGATTTGGTCTCGTCCGAATCGGGAGCCCATTCGAAATAGCGGACCAGCTGCTCCATCCGGGTGTTGGCAAAATACCGGTCGATTTTCAGGATCGGCAGGGTTTTCATGACGATCCGGCTGATCGTATCCCATTGAAACAGCACGTTCAGAGGACTCATCTGACTCCACGCTTCATCCTTCTGCTGTTCCAGAAGTTTCTTTTTCTCTTCCAATAATGCCTGGAAGGTCCGGATTTTCGGATTCAGACCCCGGAAAATGAGGATCAGAAACAGGATCACGGTGCCGCAGCAAGTCCCAAACAACCACAGCGGAATGGAATAATCGATCAGCGGGTCGTCCGCCAGCTGGAAAACATACAGGACAATACCGGCCAGACCGGCTAAAACCAGCAAAATCGATATGGTCCTGAGCAGCTTCCACCAGGACAATTTGGAATTGAGAGACTCTATCTGTTTTTCGCTTTTCCGGATTTCCTCGACCAGAGCCGCATTCGCATCGGGATCCACGGCCGATTCCGCCGCGAGTTTTTCAAATGCTTCTTCCGTATTGCGAGCATGTTCCGCGCGAAAACGATCGCGATACATGGCTACCGGATAGGCTATTTCCTCATAATCCATTTATTGTCAGCAGCCGGGGTTATCAGAAGAACGTGCTCTTGGAACCTTCCGCAGCCGCTTTGGAAACGGTGAACGGGATCCGGGTGGTGTAATGGGCCCGGGCGGCAACGATCTGTTTCACCGGCCAGTCGTAGACATCGGTATTCCAGATCAGGACCACCTGATTGTAAAGATCCCGTGCGGCGGTGATCTCACGCTGCAGGTAACTGTTCTGGCGCATCGCTTCGGCGATCTGGGCATGGGCTTTCAGTTCCGGATACGCCTCCACCTGCGGGAACAGTCTGGCAAAACCGCGGTCCAGGGTTTCCGCATTCGCATTCAGACTGCCGCCGTCCGGCGTTCCGCCGCCGCGGTAGGCCGCCACTGCGGTCATGACATCTTTGTCCAGTTCGATGGATTGTTTGACCAGACCGGCCACGTTCTTGAGGATCTCGAACCGCTGTTCCTGATAGTTGCCGATCGTGGAAGCGCTGGCCTGGATCCGCTGCTGCAGCTGCATGAAATAATTTTTCGCCTGGACTTTCATCAGCAGATAAATCAGACCCGGCAGGATTCCGGCACACCAGATCAGCACGGTGATCCAGGGTTCCCAGTCCGGTTTCGCCGCAAAGGTAATGACTGCTCCCGGAATAAAACCGACGATCCAGACCGCGATTTCAAAAATCGTCGAACCGATCCCGATGGTCACCGGCAGCTGTTTGTCGATTACCCGTGCATCTCTTCCCTCGTCATTATAAGGACCCGTAACTTCATCCAATGGATTTGCCATATTCCTGCCTCCTTGTTTTATGTTGATTTTTAATTGATCACAGCAGCGAGAAGAATGAGCTGTCGTTCAATTCTCCGGGCCGGAACGGACGGAACCGCAGACCGAAAGCAAACGGTTCAGCCGGGATCCGGTACTTGGGATTCAGCGCTTCTCCGCAGGAAGCAGACCCGATCCCGCTCTGTTTCCAGTCGAGATTCAGACAGATATTTTCCGCATATTCGATCTCATGGGGATGTTTCGCTTTCCAGGCGGCTTCCGGAGTGAACCGGTGCATGCTGAAATTGAACAGCGTATTCATTCCGGCGACCGCAAATCCTGCCATATGCAGATCGTAGAAAGCGGCGCGGCGGACTTCGCTGCGGTTGCCGTCTTCCTGCGGCATCACATACGGAGTGTAAAGCGCGTCGATGCCGGCTTTGAACAGACCGACCCGCTGCGCTTGCCGGGAATCCTGATACGATTCGCCCGGACCGAGACCGAACCATTGTGCACGGTCCATTTCCTCCGGCAGGAACATCTGGAACCCGAGCCGCGGGAAGAACGGCATTTCACCTTGCGGCTTGCCGTTGATTTCGAGAGTAAATCCGCCGTCCGGCAGGAAGGTGTAAACCGTTTCGCAAAGGATCCCGGTTTTCAGCACCGGCGGAGCAACACGGGTGACCACCTTGACGGTTTTCCGGTCGGAATCGGCTTCCATGGACAGAACGGAATGCTGCAGCTGATGGTAACGCGCAGCCTGCCATTCTTTCCAGATCTGCCGGGCATCATTGTCCGTGGGAGCGCGGAACAGATTGAAACGCGGACCGCGTTCCGTCAGCGGCAGTCCGTCGATGGTCCAGTCTGTAATCAGCCCGGTGGTTTTGCTGATGGAGATCAGCGCTTCACCGGCACCGGCATAGAATGCCCGCGCGTCTTCATCCATATCCACGGGATCCGGATGGATCTTTGCCGCAGTTTTGACGGCCGGGGATTTGACCGGCAGAGCAAACTGGGCCCAGGCGATCTCATGACCGGAACGGCCCCAGGAGGTATCGCGTCCGAGCAGGAAAGTCAGGTTCAGGAAATATTCCGCACCGGCTTTCGGGTTCTTCGGGAAAACATACGGGATCTTCACGTCCCGGCTGCTGCGGGCCGGGATATTCAGCGGCATCAGGGAACCGCTCTGCACCGGAACGCCGTTTTCGCTGACGCTCCAGGTCACATTCAAATGCTCCAGCGTCAGGAAATCATAATGATTGGCCACGGTGACGAGGCCTTTTTTCAAATCTTCCGCGGCAAACCGGACCGGAGCATAGACTTTTTTCGCTTCAATCATTCCGGGAGTCGGGGTCTTATCGGGGAACACCAGACCGTCGGCAACGAAATTGCCGTCGTTGGGCTCGTCCCCGAAATCGCCGCCGTAGGCGAAATATTCATGTCCGTGTTCATCCTGCGTGCGGATGCCATGGTCGCAGAATTCCCAGATGAACCCGCCCTGCATCTCCTTGTTGGCAAAGAAGATCTGCCAGTAATCCTCGAGTCCGCCGGGACCGTTGCCCATCGCATGGGCGTATTCGCAGAGGATGAACGGTTTTTTCCCTTTGCAGAATTTTTTGGCAACGTCCGCACAGTTGTCGGACACTGTTCCGTCGGGCCATTTCATCCGGTAGGAAGCGGTATACATGCGGGAGAACACATCGGCACTATCAGCTTCCAGATCGCGTTCGTAATGAATCGGCCGGGTCAGATCGCGGGAACGGGTATAGGCGGCCATTTTCTTGTGATTGATGCCGTATCCGGCCTCATTGCCGAGCGACCACATGATAACGGAAGCATGATTCTTATAGGATTCGACCATAGCCTGCATGCGGTCCACGCAGGGTTTTTCCCAATCCGGCCACATGGTGGGATTTTTGCCTTGCTCGTATCCGAAACCGTGAGTTTCCAGGTCGGCTTCGCAGATCAGATAGAAACCGTATTTGTCGCACAAATCGTAAAATGCGGGAGCATCCGGATAGTGACAGGTGCGGATGGCGTTCACGTTATGCTGTTTGAGCAGCAGCAGATCCGATTCGATGACATCCATGGTAAGGGCCCGGCCCAGATCGGTGTCGAATTCATGACGGTTGACGCCGCGGAACATGACCGGCACGCCGTTGACCAGCAGATTGCCTTTTTTGATCTCGACCGTGCGGAATCCGACTTTCAGTGATTTGTATTCGATCACACCGGACTTGTCTTTCAAGGTCAGCACGAGGGTATAGAGCTCGGGCGTTTCGGCGGTCCAGGCGGCAACGTTTTTCACCTCGGCGGCCAATTTGATTCTGGAGCTTTTCTCAGAATCGATTCTGGCGATAGAGGCAGTCAGCGGTTTTTTGAAAACCGGATTGCCGAACGAGTCGAAAAGTTCGGCATCCACGGTGAGCGCTTTGACGGCAGCCGAATCACTGTTGACGATTTCGGCTTCCACATCCAGCTTGCCGTTCCGGTAAGCGGCATCCAGCTGGGCTTTGGCAAAGATGTCGTAGATATCCTGCTGGGGAACGGCGCTGATGGAAACATTGCGGAAGATACCGCTGAGCCACCACATGTCCTGATCTTCCAGATAAGTGCCGTCGCTCCACTGGAGGACCTGGACGGCGATCCGGTTGATACCGATCTGAGCGATGTCGGTAATATCGAATTCGGAAGCGTTGCGGCTGCCCTTGCTCATGCCGGCGAGCTGGCCGTTTACCCAAACATAATAGAATGAATCCACGCCGTCGAATTTCAGCAGGATGCGCTGTTCGGCCCAGTCGTCGGTGATCTCGAACTCGCGGATATAGCAGCCGGTCGGATTTTCCGAAGGCACAAACGGGGGATTGATCGAAAACGGGTAGATCTGATTGGTATAATGGGGATGGCCGTAGCCTTTCATCTGCCAGTTGCTGGGGACCATGATATCATCCCATTCATCGCAGTCGAAATCTTCCTGGAAAAAGTCTTCCGGGACTTCGGTCGGAGCGGTGAAATAAGCAAACTTCCAGGCGCCGTTCAACAATTTGTAAAACGGAGAAAGACCGACCTCACCGATCAGGGCATCCTCTTTTCTGTCGAATGGTACGGTATAAGTCCGGTAAGGCTGTTTGTTGATCGATGTCAGCGTCTGATTTTCCCAGTCGTTCATTTCAAATATCCTTATTTTGGTTTGATTTTCCTGATCCGTTCGAAAAATGATTTTCGAAATAAATTTTCATTAAGATAGCATACGGAGATTGAAATGCAAGCCCGGAAAGCTGAATTTTTCGAAGACCGTGACGACCGGTATCTGCACCGGAAATCTCCGCCGGGCGCTGAAAAATCCCTCATGCGGATGAGATTTCCTATTTTTTTTTGTAAATTCCTTGCATTTCCGGAAAAATGGTATATATTATTGGTTCTTGAACGAACGAAAACGAAATAAAATCAACATAGACGAGGTGTGAAAATGAGCAATGTCTGCGAAATTTGCGGGAAGAAAAAAGTTCAGGGTGCAAGAATCATCCGCAGAGGTCTTGCCAAGAAAAAAGGCGGTATCGGTATGCACGTGGTGAAAGTGTCTCCGCGCACTTTCGAACCGAATATCCAGACTGTGCATGTTGACGACAACGGCACCACCAAAACCATGAAAGTCTGTACTGCCTGCATTCGCAGCGGCCGGGTGAAAAAGGCCTGCTGACTTTTTTTCACTGCAGAGATCTTTCTATTACGCCCGGAATCATTTGTCTGAATGGTTCCGGTCTTTTTTTTAACCGCATAAACTGGAGAATCTCCTATGAAATTCAAATTCAACGGGAAAAAATGTTTGAAAATTACCGGGATCGTTTTCGGGGTCATTATTGTTCTTCTGATCGTTCTGCTGCTGACCCTTCCTTTCCTCATCAAAAACGGGATTTATCATGCCGGACCGTTGATCACCGGCGTGCCCATGGAAATCAAACATATCGCCTTCAATCCGTTCGAAGGCACGCTGACGATCAAAGATTTCATCGTGGGAAATCCGAAAGGCTACTCTTCGCCGTATGCGGTCAAACTGGGCCATCTTCATGTCGACGTCGGCATGTCCACCCTGTTCAGCAAAAAGCTCCTGCTGGAACGGATCGAAGTCCGGGGTGTTGAACTCAATTATGAGACCGCGCTGATGAAAACCAATATCGGCGAGATCCAGGACCATGTCAACAAACTGGCGGGCGATAACGGTCAGAAGAGCAAAGAAGAAAAAGCCGCTGAGGGAAAACCCCTGCAGATCGATTATCTGGAATTGAAAGACATCACCGCATGGGTAATCGTCAAAGGAACCAAAGCGCAGGCTCCGCTGATAGTGGCGCCGATCACCATGACCAACCTCGGAACCGGTGAAAACGGTGTCTCTTCGGTGATGGTGATCAATGATGTGCTGATCTCCATGGTCACCAGCGTTACCAGGCTGATCGGTGCCGATGCCGCGTTGAAATCCATCGGTGATCTTTTCACTTCCGATAAAAACGGAAAAGAGAAAAAGGCGTCCAAATAACTGCTGTTTTCCGTCTTTGAAAACCGTTGTCCGGATTCGGTTCCGGATAACGGTTTTTTGATTTGATATCAGGTGCATATCCATTCTCTTTTCGACTGTTTTTCCGTTGTCCGGCTCCCATCGGAAACCGGTTTCCGGCGGAAGAGAAGGAAATAACAAAATTTCGGTTTTTTCCTTTTGGATTCGATCTTTTTCCATTTTTTTATGTCTAATGCAAAAAAGAACGTTTCCCGGATTGAAAAAACCGCTTTCCGGGTGTATCTTATGCTTTGGCCAAATTCAATGAGGTAGATCATGACGAAGTTACTGGAATTTTTGATGAAAAAGATCTTGTTGGTTTTCCTCCTCGCCGGGACGTTTGCCGCTGCCGCCGCCGGAAAACCGTCTGCTGCACTGGAACCCACCCGGCACATGTCCACGATTGCGAGAGCCACGGCGTTTTTGCTGACCAATCATCATTTCAGTCAGCAGAAACTGGATGAAAACCTTTCGGAACAGCTGTTCCAGGATTATTTCAAAACCCTCGATCCGGCTCATATCTTTTTCACCCAGCAGGATCTGGCCGCCTTTGACTCGGTCAAAAAAGATCTCGGCAATCAGATCCGTCAGGGCAATGTTCAATTTGCCTTCGATGTTTTCAAATTGTTTCTGGCCAGATTGGATGATTATGAAAAGTTTACCACGGATTATCTCAAGACCGGACCGTCTCTGAACAGCAATGATACGTATGAATTCAACCGGACGAAATTGCCGTGGGTGAAAAACCGCCAGGAACTGGAAAGTCTCTGGAAAAAGAAAATCCGCAATGATCTGATCCTGCTGGAAATGCTGGACCGTTCCAAAAAAGAAAATCAGCAGGAAGCAGCCTCGGAGCGGAAGGAACCCGCGGCTCCCGCCGTGAAAAAAGAACAGTCTTCCTCCAAAATCAAACCTGCCGGATCCCCGGAGCAAAAACCCGGAGCGGTTCCGGTCCCGAAGATCCGGGAAAAAACCCCGCTGGAACGGACCCGTTACCGGATCTCCCGATTCATCCAGTATTACCGGAACATGGAAGCGATCGATGTTCTGGAGCTGTATCTCTCCTGCCTGACTCAGATTTATGACCCTCATTCCCAGTATATGTCTCCGCGCACGGAAGAGGATTTCAACATCAATATGAAACTCTCCCTCGTCGGGATCGGCGCCCTGCTTTCTTCGGAAGAGGGTTTCACCAAGATCGTCCGGGTTATTCCCGGCGGTCCAGCCGACCTTGACGGACGGCTGAAATCCGAGGATCGGATCATTGCCGTGACCCAGGAAAACGAGGCGCCGGTGGATATTCAGGATATGCCGTTGAGCAAAGTGGTCGATATGATCCGCGGCAAAGAAAACACCAAAGTGACGCTGACCATTCTGCCCGGTTCCAAAGGCAGTTCGGCTGTCCCAGTCAATATCACCCTCACCCGGGCCAAGGTCCGGCTGCAGGAATCGGCCGCTTCCGGAAAACTCCATGAGATCCGGACCAAAGCCGGAAAGAAACGGATCGCCGTTCTGACTCTGCCCTCGTTTTATATCGATTTCGCGGCGGCCTACCGCGGCGATGCCAATTACCGCAGTTCCACCCGGGACATTTCCAATCTGATCCGCAAATTCAGCAAGGATGCTCCGCTGGACGGTCTGATCATCGATCTCCGGTCCAACGGCGGCGGCAGCCTGCTCGAAGCAGTGACCTTGACCGGGTTGTTCATCAAGGAAGGCCCCGTGGTCCAGGTCTGCGACCAGCGCGGACGCAAGATCGACGACGACCGGGACGGCGGTCTGATCCTTTACACCGGTCCGCTGGCTGTCCTGACCAACCGTTTCAGCGCGTCTGCTTCGGAGATTTTTGCCGGTGCGATCAAAGATTATCAGCGCGGCATCATTCTCGGCGACAGCAAAACCCACGGCAAGGGAACGGTCCAGACCGTGGAGGAACTCGACAAATACACCGCCTTCTGGGGACGGAAACAGCCCTCCGGCTCGCTAAAACTGACCAATGCCAAGTTCTACCGCATCAACGGTGCTTCCACCCAGCTCCGGGGTATTACCCCCGATATCGTTTTCCCCGCATTCACTGATGCCATGGATATCGGTGAAGACAAACTCGATCATGCTTTGAAATGGGATACCATCCAGTCGGCCGAATACCAGATCTATGATCCCAGACTGCCCTCCCTGATCCCCATTCTCCGCGAACGCGCCAAAGTCCGGGTGGAAAACAGTCCGGATTTTAAAATGCTGCGGCGTGACATTGACATTTACCGCCGTCTCCGCGACCGGAAAACAGTTTCCCTCAATCTGGAAAAACGCTGGAAAGATTACCTCGCAGAAAAGAAACTCGAGGACGAACAGCAGAAACTGCTGCGGATGGATGACAACAATGGCAAGAAAGCCAAAAATACCGCCAAAGACTTGTATCTGGATGAGACACTGAATGTAATGAAAGACTGGATCGAACTGGAGGCCAGAGGCGCCTTGGCGAATAAAATAAAAAACAAATGATCAACCCCTGTGAGATAAGGAGATAACATGAGAGAAACTTTTCTGCCGTTTTCCAAACCCTGTATTTCGGAAGCCGACATTCAGGCAGTAGCCGATGTCCTTCGTTCCGGCTGGATCACCACCGGTCCGAAATGCGCTCAGCTGGAAAGCGATTTCAAGGCCTATACCGGCTGTATTGATGCCGTGACCATGACTTCGGAGACTTCCGTAATGGTCACGCTTTTCCGCGCATTGGGCATCGGGCCCGGCGATGAGGTCATTTCACCTTCCATGACTTGGGTCTCCCTGCCGAATACCGCCCTGCTCTTCGGAGCTAAAGTGGTTTTTGTGGACGTCGATAAGGATACGCTCATGGTCAGCGCCAAAGCGGTGGAGGAAAAAATTACTCCGCGCACCAAACTGATCGTGCCGGTCCATTTTGCCGGTGCCGTGCTCGATCTGGGTGAACTGCGGGCAGTTGCCGCCAGACACAACGTGATGCTGATCGAAGATGCCGCTCATGCCATGGGCGCGGAATGGAACGGTGAAAAAATCGGTTCCAGAGGCACCTGCATGTTTTCTCTGCATCCGATCAAAAACATCACCACCGGCGAGGGCGGTATTTTCGCCACCGACAATATCGAACTCGGCAACCGGGTCCGGAGCCTGAAATTCCACGGCCTCGGCGTGGATGCCTATGACCGTCAGACCCATGGCCGCGCGCCGCAGGCACAGGTGGTCGAACCCGGATATAAATTC
>JAZUCR010000615.1:0-4572 GCA_045639225.1 Victivallales bacterium | reverse complement strand
GCATCTGCAGAGAAAAGGATGCAAAGGACATCCGTTGACCTCATGGGAGAAACAAGGGAACCGGACAAGAGCCAGGACTCGTTCCAGAATAGAACATATATTCGGGGCCATGACACAGCGAGCCGGAAATCTCATTCTGAGGTCCATCGGGATAAGCAGGGCGGAAGTGAAGCTGGGATTACGCAACATCGCATACAACATGGAGAGATTCTGCTTTTTGATGAGGCAGACCGCATAAAAGGAGGTTTTCCGGAGAAAAAACAAATAAAATGTCGGCTTTTTCAGTCGAGGATACTTGAAAAAGAGAAGTCAAAGTGTTAACGTAAAACACAGAAAAATCTCATTCGGAGATTTTCAAACAGAAACAATCGGAATTTCTGTCAAAAAGATATTGATATAGGTTCCCAATATTTATTCAGTCGCTAGTAAATCAATATTTTATAAAGTAATCCTTCATTGTTTTTTTTTCAGATGCTTTTGTCTGAAAAAACGAATTTTATTTTTGGTGATTTCCTCCCGATGACGCGGTCGGCGTTTTTGCCGCCGTTCGAAAAGATTTCATGTTTTTCTCGTTTTTTTATTCGATACTCCTCTTGACAAATCGGTTTTGCAGGATATATTTTGCCATAGATAAAAATAAAATTCATCAATGATAAATAAAAAGGAGGTTTCTATGGATCTGCAGATGGATTATGGTGATTTGATCATGATGCTGCTGGAGAAGTTCAGCAATGATCCGAATATTCCGCTTGAATAATAGAATGACAGAATTTTTCGCTCTATGAAATTTATAACCAACAAGGAAAGGAAAATTCACGAACACAAACACAGATCGCCAGTCAGTCGATGTTTGGAAACAGAAGGAGGTTGTCGAAAGGAGCAGGTGCATCATTCTGATGCTTGCTGCAAAAGTCAATCACGATATCCGGGGATATCAGAAAACCATTCAGCTTTCCATGAAGAACGAAAGGAAAACATGAAGAACGAAAGGAAAACAATGATGATAAAGAAGACCGCAGCCAACTCAAATTTCATATCTCATTTTTCATATTTGAAGGTTAAAACGGCGTGCCGTTTTACGCTCATAGAGCTCCTCGTGGTGATTGCGATCATAGCGATTCTGGCAGCGCTGCTGCTCCCCGCTTTGAACCGGGCGAAAGACCGTGCCAAGACAATTTCCTGTTCGGGCAATCTGAAGACGATCACCAGTGCAACGAACATGTATGTGAATGACAACGATGGCTGGATCCAGAACGGGAGACCGTTTGGCGGCGCAGCGTTTTTCTGGCGACATCTGCTGTCTCCCTACACGATGAACTGGAAAGGCGACCTCTATAATGCGAACGGAACCGGTTTCGTATGGGAGTTTAATTTGATGTGCCGCAAGGCAGCGGGTGTCTATAATTGTCCGAGCGTCAAAACACCGGAATCCCTGAGAAGCGACACGGCATTCAACGATACCTTAAACGTCTATACGTATGGCATGCCTGCCTGCTTGAACACGGTCAAAGCGGTCCGCATTCCAGGACGTTACTCGGTCAAGATCTCCCAGATCAGAGGAAAGGGCTTGAGCGATCAGCTCATCATTGGCGATATCAACGACAACGGACTTCAGGGCAATATCAGCAGCGATAACATGCTCGTGGTCCACGGAAACAACTCTACGCTCAACACCAGCGTCCGCCACAACGGGGGCGGCAACATGGGATGGCTGGACGGTCACGTTGATTTCCGCAAGCCGAAAGACATGACCGGCAGTACCAATTCGCAATGGATCGCCGGAGGCTACTACCTCTACTACTACATGGTCTATGGGGGTTGATGGAAAGCGATGAAAATCGGGCTTATCATGTCGGCGGCGGCCGTATTTTTTACCTGCGGCCTGCTTGGTGCGAAGGAATTTGACAACATCCTGCTGTATAAGAACTGCGGAACGTGGCAGAGCAACGCTTCCATCATTCAGTCCGGACTGGATAAAGCCCGGATCGCGTGGGACGGCAAAGCGCTGAGATTCGTTCCGCGCGGCGGGACGTTCGACCTGAAAGACATCTGCTATTTCGGATTCGCCATCCGGGTCCCCGAAAAGATGAAGGATCAGCCGTTCACGGTGACCTTTGTCTACGACGAGGGCAAGCCGGTGGTCTGGAATCTCCGGACCCCGCCCCATACCGGCTGGCGGGGCGCGTGTGCTAAACTGTCCGGAAAGGATTGGCCGTATATCCGCAAAGCCAGACTCAAATCCGTTGAATTCACGGCAAAAGCCACGGATTTCCAGGCGTTCCTGGACGATATCCGGTTCGTGCCGGACGGTCTGGACTTTCAGCTCCACGACGAGTGGGTCCCGCCCGTGACCGACGGCTGCTTCTTCCCGGAATACACGCTGGAACAGCAGCGGCAGGAAACGCTGAACGACCCCGATTTCAAAGCGAAAATGGCGGAGATCGAGCAGCTCCGGAAGATCCGGCTGAAAGTGACCCTGAAAAAGGAGCACACCGATCCGAAGCAGCTGTTCGGTTTGCCGGACATCAGGAGGATCCGGCCCGACGGCACGGTCAAAGGTCTTTCCTATGAAGATGTTGTAAAGATCCATGAACAGACGCGCAACTGGCAGGACCTCAACGAAATTTACATCAAAAGCCACTGCGATTTTTACAAAAAACTGCTGTCGAGCTGGGAATGGGGACGGGTCCCCCGGACCGAAGAAAACCGCAGAAAATTGATCAAGAGCCTGATCCGCACCCTGACTGCGGAAAGCAACCGCCGGCATGAGTATACCCGGTGCATCGTCCCCGCCTTCGTGCTGCCCACCGTGACCTGCTACGCCTACGGGATCTTTTTCGACGATATGGAAGCGGTGGAAAAAGGTACCTGTCACGACCCCGATCTGATCACGCTCAACCGTCTGCTGAAAGAGACGGCTTCGTGGTGCTATTTTCATACGTTCTACCAGACCCTCGCCCCGACGCTGACGCTCGCCACTTTCCGCGGCGACTCGAGCTGGACCGGCGGCAACTTCGGCTACCGGCCGACGCTCAAGGCGGCCCTGGTCTGCCGGAATCCGAAGATGCTCGAGCTGGTCTCCGAGGTGGCGAAAAACGCCCTGAGCGTCACCTCCTACAACACAATGAAGGACGCATTCTGGCTGGACGGGATGACCGCCGACGGCTCCTCCTGGGGGCATAGAAATCAGAATTATCCGTTCGAATACCCGCTGAACGGTTTCAACGCGGTCGGCAGGATGATGGTCGGCCTTGTCGGGACCCGGTGGGCGCTGGAAGCAGACGGACACGCTTTCGATTTACTCTGCAATCATCTGGAAACGCTGCTCTGGTACGGCACTGCCTGGTCCCCAAACAAAAACCGGAACATCGCGCCGGTCGGGCCGCTGCTCCAGCTGGACATCCCCGCCGCCTGCGGCCGCCGCGGCCTGAACTACCGCGAAGGACAGGGCTATCTCAATTTCGGCACGGTCTACTGGGTGGCAAAGAGTTTCTGCGCGCTCGCTCCGGAGGGGTCGAAGCAGAGGGAACGCTTTCAGCACTGTATGGACGTCATCACCGGAAAAATCAGGAAACTGCCCGTCGGCGCCCGCTATTTCTGGAACAACGACCTGATGCTCTGCCGCGAGAAAGAGTCGATCGCGGCGGTCAGCATGCTCTCCAGCCGGGTCCTCAGCATCGAATCGGCTCCGTCGGCCTCCCATTTCACCGATTTCTGGAGCGACGGCGCGGCCTGGATCATGAAACATTTCGATTCCTACCGGATCGCGCGCGGTTTCCTGAAAATGTATGCCATCCCCGGCGTCACCTCGCGCCAGTGGGATTTCAAGCATGAAACCAATAATTGGCGGAGCTATACGGGTCTTTACAATTTTGCCGGGGGCGCGGCGGACGGCAGTTACTCCGTCTGCGGCTACAAAATGGGACGGAAGCGGCTCCGGTCGAGTCCGGATGCGAATTTCTACGACCTCGAGGCGGAAAAGTCCTATTTCTGGCTGAACGGGAAACTGATCTGCATCGGCACGGGGATCACGGACCGGACCAAACGCAATGTGCCGGTCGCCACTACGCTCGACCAGACCTTGTGGCGCGGGACTGCCGTGGATGCTTCCGGAACCGACCGCAAGCCGGGCGGAAGTTTCCAGACGGATTCGCAGCTGCTCTGGCATGACGGAGTCGGCTACGCCATACTGAACGGGAAGGGCAGACTTTCCGGCGAGACACGGAAAGCCCGCTGGGTGGAAATCAATCCGACCAACCGGACAGTCAAAAACCTGCCGAAAAGCGCACCGATCCTGATGTTCCAGATCGACCACGGGAAGAACCCGGAAAACGGTTCCTACGCCTACGTGGCGGATCTCCACAGTCCGGACTTCGCCGCGCTGAAGAAACTGGCCAAGCAGCCGCCGTTCGAGATCGTTTCGGCGACTTCGGATGCTCACGTCATCCGGGAGAAAAGTTCCGGCACGCTGGCGGCAGTCTTTTTCAAACCCGGCGAGGCAGGCGGACTCAAAGTCGATGCGCCCGCGGTCGTGCTGGTGCGCGAGACCCCGGACGGCAAAGTCCGGGTGAC
>JAZUCR010000614.1:0-2337 GCA_045639225.1 Victivallales bacterium | reverse complement strand
TGGTTTCCTGCATTACCAAATATGCCGTTACCGTGATGGAGCCTAAAGACATTCGGTTCCATCTGGAAAAAGCCTGGCATGAAGCGACCACCGGACGGAAAGGTCCGGTCTGGCTGGATATCCCGCTGGATGTGCAAAGTTCGGAGATCGATGTTTCTTCTCTCCGCACGTTCACTCCGCCTCAATGTGCGGCCGGCAGCGTCGATTCCGACGCTGTCAGGAATGTCGTCTCGCTCCTTGAGAAATCCAGACATCCGCTTCTTCTGGTCGGCAACGGCGTCAAGCTTGCCGGAGCCGGAGATTTGGTTCGGAATTTTGCCGAAAAGTATCAGATCCCCATGCTTCTGACTTGGAAAACGGCGGATTTCCTCGGCTTCGATCACCCGTTGAATTTCGGGTTCCCCGGCGGCATGGGCAGCCGCTATGCGAATTTTGCTCTTCAGAACTGTGATTTTCTGCTCGTTCTCGGCAGTCGGCTGGACCCCAGTCTTACGGCTTTCAATCCGACCCATTTCGCCTTCAATGCCGCCAAGGTCATGGTGGATATCGATGCAGCCGAAATGAACAAGATCCCGGATGTCCCGCTGAAAATTCAGGCGGATGCCGCGGATTTCATGCGCGAACTCGAAAAACATGAAATCAAGCTGTCCGATACCGCCTCTTGGCGGTCATGGTGCGCTTCTCTCAAACAGAAATATCCCGCTGTAATCTCCGGATGCGACGGCGGCGATACCGCTCCGGTCGACCTCTATCGTTTCACGCTTGAACTTTGCAGTCAGCTCACCGCCGGAGATGTGATCGTGCCGGAAAGCTCCGGTTCGGCAGGTGAGGCCACCTATCAGGCGCTCCGCGTGAAACAGGGACAGAGCATCAAAAACGCCGCCGGACTCGGTTCCATGGGTTTCGGTCTGCCCTACGCCATCGGCTCATGTATCGCCATGAACCGCCGGAGAACCGTTCTGGTCAACGGCGACGGCGCATTTCAGCTCAATATTCAGGAACTTGAAACACTGAAACGCCTGAATCTTCCCGTCGCTATCTTTATTTTCGACAACGGCGGATACGGCACGATCGCCAATACCCAGAACAATCTGTTCGGAGGCTTTCATGTTGCGGCCGATCCGGCCAGCGGGCTGACTCTTCCCGATTTGGTCAAGGTCGCTTCCGCCTATGGTTTGCGGACCTTCGAAATCAATTCCAATGGCGAACTTTCCCGCGGAATTGCGGAAACGCTCCAGGCCGGAGCTCCGGCACTGTGCCGGGTCAAGGTCCGTGCCGATCATAAGATCATGCCCCGGGTCCAATCCATGAAACTTCCCGACGGGACGATGGTTTCCAAAACACTTGAGGAAATGTGGCCTTACCTTGATGATGCCGAAACTGCCGCAATTATGAGGGGACCTGCCGAATGATCAAACTGGTGCTTCTGGACATCGACGGAGTCCTGACCAACGGAAAAGTCACGGTCGATTCTGTCGGCAATGAATCGAAAACCATTGATTTCAAGGATATCGACGCGGTCTTCGAAATGAAAAGACGCGGGATCAAGGTCGGCTTGATCACTGGTGAAAAAACTCCGATAACCCTGTTTTTTCAACAGCGGTTCCAGCCCGATTTCTTTTATAACGGCTGCAAGGACAAGCCGGCCGCCCTTCGGGAGATCATGTCCGCCACCGGTTTTGGAACGGATGAGATCTGTTATGCCGGTGACGGCAAATACGACATCCCGGTCATGAAGCTCGTCAAATATGCGGCCAGTCCGGCAAATGCGATCCCGGAAGTCCGCGAATTGTCGAATATCCGCCTCGAACGCAACGGCGGCGACGGCTGCATCTGGGAGCTGTTGGAGAAATTGGAGATAGTGCACGATGAAATGGACTAATCCCGGTCATGAATATGATAAATTCTGTTTTGAATGGAGTAAAGATAAAAAATATTACCTCTGGGGAGCAGGCAATTCCGGACAAAATTTCTTGTCAAAATATAAAGATATTTTCGATATAAAAGCATTTACTGATTCTAACACTGCTAAGTATGGGACAAGGTTCTCCGGAATTTCAGTTTTAGCACCCCAACAATTTGTTCCGCTTCTCCCGGGTCATAAAGTGATAGTTACCTCTACTGCATACTGGCAAATAAAACCAATTCTGCTGCAATATGGATTGAAAGAAAATATAGATTTTTGTGATTTTCATCTCTTCAATTCTGTTTATAATCTTTACCCGTTCGGAGAAGAAGGGATAAAACAATATATTAAAAGCGAAATTATATTATTCGGAGGAGAAAATGGTTTCTTTGTTAAAAGCTGATCTGGAATTTGCGAGAGCAAGCGAGCTT
>JAZUCR010000613.1:0-1953 GCA_045639225.1 Victivallales bacterium | reverse complement strand
CGCCGGGCCGGTCACCAGCAGGATGCGCCGGTGTTTGCTTTCGAGCAGATGTCCCGCCGCCAGGATCGCCGCCTGCACATTGTCGAAGGAGAAAATACTGTAAACGCATTCCGGCACGCTCTGTCCGGGATCGTCCAGCAGGATCGAACCGGGCAGCGTCCGCAGCAGGGAACGCAGTTCCTTTTCGGGGAAAGTTCCGATCAGCAGATTGGCGGCGGCATCGGTTTTCCCCGCCTGTGAGAGCATCCGGAGGAATTCCCGGTAGGTCCCGTCGGTCACCCGGACCACGCATTCGTAGCGGCGCGCGGCCAGCAGACGGATGATCTCGAGCATCAGTTCGGTATGGAAACGGGTGATCCCGCCGTTGAGTTCGCGGATGATGATCTGAACGGGGCGGACGTGGAATTTTTCATGCCGTTCGGCTTTGCGTCCGGCGCGGAGGGTCGGCAGATAACCCAGTTTCGCGGCGGCGGCGAAAATCCGTCCGCGGGTCTTTTCCGATACGGACGGCAGCTGGCGCAGCGCCCGCGAAACCGTCATCGGACTGACCCCGCATTCGGCGGCGATCCGGTCCAGGGAAATATTGTTTTTGCGGCCGCGTTTCATCCGGCGAGTCTCCTTTTCGGAAAAAATACCATGTTTTTGAAAAAAAACAAATAAAAATCGCGGCGGGGACTTGTTTTTTCGAAAAAAAAGATTATGTTTAACAACATGAATGTTAAATCTAACATTTCAAAAACCACCAACCACGGAGGTGACAAATGGGTTATCTGATCGAAAGTGAAAACGCAGTCCGCATGGCGGCCGTCCGCAAGATCCTGGAAGAGAAAAATCTGGATCTGGCGCTGGTCTATTATGATGAATTCAACATCGGCAACGGCTGGTATCTGACCGGCTGGTGCCCGCAGTTCGAAAGCGGCGCGGTGCTGGTGCCGCGCAAAGGCGATCCGCTCCTGCTGGGCGGCCCCGAAAGCGAACCCTTCGCCAAACAGGACAGCGCGGTCAAAGAGACCCGCAACTTCCCGGTGTTCATGGTGCCCGATGAAGAATATCCCGCCGCCACGATCATCGATTTCCCGCATCTCTTTGCCGAACTCAACCGGAATCTCGGTGCGGTCAAACGAATCGGTCTGGTCGGCGCCGACCGCATGCCCTACGGCTGCCACAAAGGCATCACCGACGGTTTCGTCGGCGTGGAAATCGTGGATATCACCAATGAATTTCTGAATCTGCGCTACCACAAATCCGCGTGGGAGATCGAGCAGATCCGCGCCGCGTTCCAGCTGGCCGATCTGAGCTATGACGCCATGAAGGAAATGGTGAAAGTCGGCAATTCCGAAATCCAGGTGGCGGCGGCAGGCGAATATGCGGCCCGCAGCCGCGGCGCGACCGGGTTCGGTTTCTCCGCCATCGTCGGCAGCGGCATCCGCGGCAACGCGGTCGTTCCCACCGCCACGACCAAGATCATGCAGGACGGCGAGCTGGTCATGATCGGCATCGCCCCGAAAGTGCGCGGCTATGCCGGCGTGGTCGGCGACGCCCTCCCCGCCAACGGCGTCTATTCCGCCAAACAGATCGAATGCATGAAATATCTCCGCGAAGCGTTCTGCCTCACCAAGGACATGCTGAAAGTCGGTCTGACCGGACGCGAGATCGATGCGCCCGCCCGCAAGTATTTCAACCAGCATGGTTTCGAAAAATATCTGGTCTGCCCGTTCGTACATACCATCGGTCTGAACGAAGCCGAATGTCCGTTCTTCGGACCGAACAGCGACGATGTGCTGGTCCCCGGCATGACCGTCTGCGTGGACGTGAGTTTCTTCGGCCATCCGGAATTCAACGGGGTCCGGATCGAGACCGGTTACGAGATCACCGACAAAGGCGCGGTGCCGTTCAGTCCCAAGATGGATAAACTCCATACCGATCTGGATCATTTCTGATTCCGAAAGAATC
>JAZUCR010000612.1:0-8320 GCA_045639225.1 Victivallales bacterium | reverse complement strand
GCCGCCGATCTCGAGCAGGCGTGGCTCGATCCGGAAGTCGATCTGATCCTGTGTCTCCGCGGCGGCTGGGGCGGGATCGATCTGATCGAAAACCTCGACTGGGATAAACTGCGCACCCGTCCGGATATGCGGGTGATCGGGTTCAGCGACGTGACCACGCTGCACATGGCCATGCTGCATGAAAAGGCGGGTCATCCGCTCTGCGGACCTTCGCTGCGCGGACTGGATGCCGCCGATCAGGAGAGTCTGGAAACCTTCCGGACCGTGGTGTCCGGCGAGCTGCCTCCGTCAGTTCAGCTGAATGTCCTGCGTGCGGGAACCGCCGCGGGTCCGATCCTGGCCGGACATCTGCAGCGGCTTTCGCTGATGATCCATACCCGTTTCGAACCCGATCCCGCGGGCAAAGTGATCTTTACGGAATGTCCCCGGCTGGCGGCTCCGGAAGTGACCGAAGCGTGGGAAACTCTCCGCGCCGACGGCTTTTTCAAATCCTGCGCCGAGGTGGTGTTCGGACGTCTGAACGGCTGCGGCGAAGCGGAAGATTCGGTCATCCGGCAGCTGGCGGAAAGCATCAACGTTCCGACCTACAGCGGCTTCCCCTACAGTCACACTCCGCGCAATCACATGCTGGACCTGCGGGGCAGCGTGCGGATCACGGCTGCCGGACAGCTGTTTTTCAAGTGAGAAGGCGCCCAGAACGCTCCGGACCCGCTGACCGCGGACTTAACGGAAAAATCCGAAAAAGCCAGACCCGTCCGGTTCAAGGCCGGATTGTAAACATTTGGAGCGTCTTCCTGGAACCGATATCCGTCATACCAAGCCTTGATTTTTGGAAGCAGCTGGTCTTTCGGTTCTTCGAAAGAGTAAATGCTGCCGGTCAAATCCGGATTCCGTTTATTGGAGCGTGACGCGCTCGAGCAGTTCATCGAGCCAGCGGTCCCGGCCGACATGTTCCGCAAAGATATGATACTCCGGAACTTCCGGCAGTTCCCGCCCCGGAGGGAAATGGAGATCCGTCCCGGCCGAGGAGAGCAGGTGATGTTTCTCGCAGTATTTCCGGTAAAAAGTCCCGTTTTCCGGCGGCGTGGAAGGATGGGCGCATTCGATTCCGTCCAGATCGGCGAATTCCCGGATCGCATCCATCCGTTTCTCATTCATTCCGCCGAAATATCCCGAAGGATGGGCGATCAGGATGATCCCGCCGGCCTCGTGGACGATGCGGCTTACCCGGTCGGCAGACGGCGGATCGGGACAACAGCGCAATTCCCGCCATTTGCGGTACCATGTCTCCGGGTCGGGCGCCACGCCTTTTTTGATCAGATAACTCGTCTGAAGTTCATTGCGGACATGCGTGTCCCCGAAAAATTCGACGACTTCCTTCGGACGGTAACCGAGGAGCAGTTTTTTGCGTTCTTCCGCAGTATAGGTCCCGCCGAGAGCTTCGGCCGCGGCCTGGAAGGAAAGCGCTATTTTGTGCTGATATTCAAACAATTCCGCCTGCAGCTGTGCCATTGCCGGAGTCGGGACCAGCGGCAGGCCGAGACAGACGAAATCCATATCTCCGAAAGGCGTATGTGAAGTAAGTTCCGCTCCGGGGATCCAGCGCACATCGGGGTATTTCGGGGCGAGTTTCACCATTTCCGGAATCACGCAGAAATTGTGGTGGTCGGTGATCGCGAAGGCCCGGAGATGATGTTCGCGGGCCATCTGGAAATATTCTTCCGGCCGGACGGCGGCATCGTAACTCCAGCAGGAGTGGAGATGCAGATCGTAAGATGCGAGGTAACGGTTCATAAATTATCCTTTCTGTTTTTTCTCAGTTTTGGTGCTGAATAAAACCGGTAATGAAACTGTTCTGCTATCCCTTTTGAAGCCCGGCGGCATATTTGCCGGGGGAAACCTTGAATCTTTTCTTGAAATCCTTGCAGAAAAAACTGACCGATGAATACCCGCATGCTGCAGCTGTTTCCTTGACCCCGGCATGTCCGAGCATCTGCTCCGCCTGTTCCATCCGGACCTGTTTGCTGTATTCGCCCGGCGAACATTGGAAATACCGGTGAAACAGGCGGTTCAGCGTGCTGATGCTGACTCCGGCCTCCTTGACCAGGACGGACCGGGAAGGAACCTTCCCCGGATCCTGTTCGATCAGGGAAAGGACTTTTGCCACCGGTTCGGGAAGACGGGAACGCTTTTCCCGGTTGATCGTGCAGAAAAGGGAGAACAGCAGCGGATCGATCTCCCCGTTTTTCTCCGGATCGAAAACCGCACCGATGACCTGGTCGAATCCCGCCTCGATCTCCGGCCGGGCCAGCCGGCCGATCACGGCCTCTTTGCCGAACAGGACCGTCAGCAGATGGATGGAATTGGAAAACTGGTCCAGCAAAATGACTTTTTTCTCCCCTTCCGAAACCGCCTGCAGCACAAATTCACCCTGCCTCCGGCGCAGGAAAAACAGGTCGCCCGGATGGAGCATGATGCTTTTTTCCCCGGCCGTCAGACGGAATTTTCCCCCGGTGATCAGTTCCAGCGAAGACCCGTCGTTCAGGGAGACGGGATAACACGTCCGATGTCCTTTGTTCCAGCGGCAGAGTCCGGCGCCGATGCACCCGGACAGCAGGATCTCCCGGACCGACGGATATCTGATCCGGAAATCCTCGTCATATCCTGCCGGATAAGGCTGCTTGCGGACGCAGGGATAAAACATGGACATAAGAAAGACCTCCTTCAGTGACTCAAAATACACGTCCTTTTCAATTTTTCAAGAGCGGAAAAATGAATTTTTCAGAATATGATCATTGCTATGCAAATGAAACAGGTCTTTCATTCATTGAACCAAAAATACAATTCCACGGACTTGTATTTCCCGGATCAATGTGTTAAATTATCGTTGGAACGGTTTATCAACGGGAAAAACCAATCAGGGAGAAGACGAAATGAAAAAGAAGTTCACCGCCGACTCGTGTTTCATATTTCACATTTCATATTTGAAGGGGAAAATGCCCGGGCATTTTACTCTGATAGAACTCCTGGTCGTGATCGCAATCATCGCGATCCTGGCGGGTCTGCTGCTGCCGGCCTTGAACAGTGCAAGGGAAAAGGCCCGGGCGATCAGCTGTGTCAACAACTTCAGTTCGCTCGGGAAGGCCGCTCTCATGTATGTTCATGACAACAGGGAATATTATGCCTTGTATGACAACAGCTGCGGAGTCGTTCCTTCCCCCGACACCCGAAAATTTATTTTCGGCAATACCGATGACAACGGACTTCTGAGACCTTATCTCGGAACCGATGGCTATATCGGAAGGATCGACGACAAAGGGAAAAGAGACCTTTTCGTTTGTCCCAGCCGGACGGGAACCAAAGGCGCCATCAGTTATACCATCGGATTCAACGTTCATTTCGGAACTCCCAACTACGGAGGCTCGTTCGATATGACCAAAGCAGGATTGATCCGGCATCCTTCCCGTTCCATGTATCTGGCCGAAACCGAATTGGCAAAAGAAACCAAAGTGCCTAAACTCACATTCTACAATGATGCATACATGATGTGGGTCGGTTTCCCCCACAGCAGAAAGGCGGTTTCGCTTTATTTTGACGGACATGCGGATTTCCGCCCTCAAAACACGGTTGCGAACTGGGATACCCGCACCGTTCGCGACAAATATTACTGGCGGCCTTTTGAGAATTGATCCGAACATGAAAAAACTGCTTTTCACCATACTGGCCGGAACAGTCCTGCTGCTGTCCGGGGAAAACCGTAAAGCCGAAATCTCCGGACCGTCCGGAAACGTCGGGAATATGCAGATCACGGGAAACCTGGACATTCCGGTGGTCAGATTTGCCGCACGTGAGCTTCAAAGCTTTCTGAAACAAAGCACGGGCAAGGAGGTGCCGGTCGGCGGAACGATCGCGCCGGACAAATTCAACCTGATCCTCGGCGACCATCCCGAAGCGCGGAAAGCCGGACTGGATCTCAGCAAGCTTCCCGACGAGGGATATTACATCCGGAGAACCGGAAATCGTCTTTATATCGCCGGGAACGATTCGCCTGAAACCGATCCCGCCCGGAATAAATACCGCACGAATTTCCGCCGCGGCACCCTGAGCGGAGTTTATGATTTTCTGGAACGTTTCACGGGCGCACGTTTCTTCTTTCCGGGAAAATACGGCGCGATCGTGCCCGCCCGGGACGGACTGTATCTGCCGGAGAAGATCGACATCATGGAAAGTCCCGACATGCCGATCCGGAACCTCTATTACGGCGGCAAATGCCAGCCCTATGATCCGGCCATCCCCATGCCGGACATTTACAGTATGACCCACCTGCGTCTGCGTCTTTCGGAAAGGCGGATCTATTTCGGCCATGGCCTGGCAGCCCTCGAACTGGTGGAACGGTTCGGCAAGAGCCATCCGGAATATTTTGCGCTGCGGGATGACGGGAAACGGTATAATGATCCCAACATGCCTTTCCCCTGCCAGCTCTGCTTCACCAGCGGCGTCGGAGAAGAGATCTATCAGGATATCAAGGCTTATTTTACCGGGAAGCCGGCCTCCAGCCGGGGCATGAAACGCTGGCATCCCAATGCCGCCAGAGATGGCTTTTTCTGCGTGATGCCGCAGGATTCCATGTATTGGTGCCGCTGCGAGAAGTGCCGGAAAATCGCCGAACCGAAAGACGTGTTCACCCCCAAGGGCCGTCAGGCCATCAGCAACCACATGTTCAAGTTCACGGCCGACCTGGCAAACCGCCTGAAAAAAGACGGCATCGAAGGCAAGCTGAACCAGATGGTCTATCTGCCTTATGATATGATCCCCGATTGCGATATCCCGGACAATGTTTATCTCCAGATCGCGGTCAACGGCACGGACAAAGAGGTTGCGGGACAAAGGAAATCCAACCGCCAGATCCTGGACTGGAACCGGAAAACCGGACGGAAGGTCTCCGTCTGGACCTATGCCATGGGAAAACACATGAGCAAGGCGATCCCGGGAATCCCCGCTATGATGCCGCAGGAAACGGCTCGATTCCTGCAGAAATACCGCAGCGGCCTGAACGGCGCTTTCTATGAGTCCGAAACGGACCGGTTCATCTTCAATTATCTCAACTATTACGTCATGGCCAAAATGATGTGGAACAGTTCGCAGGATATCGAAAAACTCCTGGACGACCATTACCGCGTCATGTTCGGCAAAGGCGCCCCCATGATGCGGCAGGTCTTCGGGGAAATGGAATCCTGCTGGGTCGACCGGATCATCAACAACACCGTCATCGACGAACTGGGCCCGAGAACGCAGGTCCCCGGCGACCGGCAGATCTGGACCGAAATCTATTCGCCGGAAAAACTGCGGAAATGGAGCGGCCTTTTCGAATCCGCCCGGAAAGCGGCGGCCGGAACTCCCGCGGCCGAACGGATCGTTTTCATGCGGGAACAGATGCTCGCGCCTCTGGAACAAGCCAATGAAAACTTCCGGAAGCTCCAGACCGGCATCGATTCCTGGAAAACTTATGTTCCCGGAAACGTATATCTCCGTCCCTGGCAAGGCGAGGTCAATGAGGTCAACTCCAAAATCTCCCTTTCCATCGAAGACGGCGCGCTGATCCTGAAAGGCGACTTCGAAGAACCCCGGATGAAAGACATCATTGCCGAAGCGGTCCGGAACGACGATTCGAAGACCTGGGCGGATTCCGACCTGGAATTCTTCATCAATCCTTCCGGCGACCGGAAAAATTATTACCATTTCATCATCAATTCCAACGGCGTCGTGAGCGATTACCGCCGCGAAGTGAACAGCACAAAAGGCGACATCACCTGGAACAGCGGAGCATCCGGCAAAGCGGTCAAAAAGGAAAACGGCTGGACGGCTGAACTCCGGATCCCCCTGAAGAGCCTGGGAAAACTGGCGGATGCAGTCCCGGTGAATTTCGCCCGGCACCGCGCACTGAACGGCAAACAGCCGAAGGAAATCTATTATCAGTGGAGTCCCCAGCCGAGTTCGAGGATGGGCGGATTCCACGCCATCGACAAATGGGGTGTCATGATCATCGGCAAGGCGCCGGAAAAACTGATCCCCTTCGGTGATTTTTCCGAAGATTCGCCGAAAACCGGCTGGCGCGGATGCTGGCGCGACAAAGGAAAGGACTGCAAACAGATTGCCGGGTTCGACAACCGGATCTTCATCTCCGGCGGACGCAGTCTTTACCTCAAAAACATTGCCGGCGGACGCGTCTGCGGCGGCTTCACGATCCCCGGCATGAAACCGGGAAAGAAATACCGGCTTTCCTACTACATCAGAACGGTAAATATCCGCGGCAAAGACGGCGCCGGCTCCTATCTTTATTTCAACCAGGGCCACGGGAACGGTTATCCTGCCGCCAGGATCAGCGGGACCCATCCCTGGCACCGCCTCTCTTTCGAGTTCACCGCTCCGGCGTCGACCGGAAAGGACCGGGTTCCCATCCTCGGAATCTGGATCTGGTTCGCCGAGGGCGAGGTGTGGTTCGACAATGTCGAACTTGCCGAAATGAATTAAGCGGCGCCTTCCCGGCATCCCCGGAAAATAGGCATTTCCCCTGATTCATCATTTGAAAAACCAGGGTTTATGCGCTACTATACCCATATATATCAGGAAACCGGAACCCATTAATTTGATAGGGGAAAAAAATGATCATCAGAGACGGAATCGAATTTCATGCGGCGGAACTGCGGAAAATGCCGGGCTTCGACGGCTGGCTCCCGGCACGGATCCCGGACGCCCTGGCGGGCAAGCTCAACCGCCGCGGTCAATTCATCGCCGCGGATACCGTCGCGGCCGAACTCCGGTTCGTGACCGATGCGGAGAATATTCGACTCACCCTTTCCGCGATCAAGCCGGAATTCGGGCTCGATCTGCTGGAGATCCGGATCTTTTTCGGGAATTTCCTCTGTCAGACCCATTGGCTCAAGCCGGGTGAGATCTCCACGGTGATGATTTCCCCGCCGGCGGTGTTCAGCAAGCTCAAAGACGAATGTCTCCGGAAGGGGCCCGGGATCGGTTTCGCGCCGAATGTCTGCCGGGTCGTTTCCCAGCGCGGCGGCCTCATCTACTGCGGCATCGAGACTTTCGGTCACACGGTGCGTCCGCCGGAACCGGCGGAAAAACCCGCCAAAACCTGTCTGTTTTACGGATCGTCCATCACCAATTCCACGCTGGACGGCTTTCCTTCCGTGGTCGGGCAGCGGCTCGGGGTGGACATCATCAACCTCGGGATGAGCGGCGCGTGTCATGTGGAACCGGAACTGTCGGACTGGATGGCGTCTCTGGACGGCTGGGACCTGGCGGTGTTCGAACTGGGGATCAACGTCCTCACTGTGCTGTCCTGCGATGAGTTCCGTTCGCGGGTCGACCATCTGCTGGAGGTGTTCACTGCCCGCCATCCGGCAAAACCGCTGGTGCTGATCACGATCTTCCCCTCCTGGTTCCGGGCAGCTTTCCAGAAAGAGCCGCAAGAAGACAACCCTGATACCGCATTCTGCGATATTTTGCGGGAACTTTACGGAAAATACCGGGGCAGGGGACGTCTGCATCTGGTGGAAGGCAGCGACCTGCTGGACGACTGCTGTGCGCTGGGCGCGGACTGGGTGCATCCGAAGAATTACGGCCATGCCGTGATGGGTCTGAAGCTGGCGGAAAAACTCAAGGAGCTGCTCTGACCCGGAAAAATTCCACGCTTTTTGCAAGTTTGATTTGCATTGTGTGAAAACTGTGCTATATTATGCAATTACGGTTGGTGGGATATTGTGTCCTCCGATCGGATCGGGAATGAAAAAAGATTCATACAATTAACCATAATGAAGAGGTTGTAAATGAAAAAAGATGTGCATCCGAGTTACGGCCCGGCGACAGTGACCTGCGCCTGCGGCAAAGTCTGGAACATTATGTCCACCCGCAAAGAGTTCAAAGTGGGTATCTGCGCCGACTGCCACCCGTTCTTCACGGGCAAGCAGAAACTGGTCGACACCGCCGGCCGCGTGGAAAAATTCAATCGCCGTTACAAAAAGAACGCGCAATAATCGTTTCGACGGCAGAAAAAACCCGTTCACCCCGTTACCATTTGACCTCGCAAGAGGGGTTATACGGGAGCTGGAACGGGTTTTTTTATTGCTGTGAAGGATCGATGAGATGACCCCGCAGGATCTGGCCGGCGTGCTCGCGGAAATGAAAGAGCGTCATGCCGAAGTGGAACGGCAGCTTGCCGATCCGAAAATCTATTCGGACCGGTTCCGGTGCCGCAGCCTCTCCAGGGAACGCGGACGGCTGGAAACCTTTTTTCATCTGTATG
>JAZUCR010000611.1:0-6314 GCA_045639225.1 Victivallales bacterium | reverse complement strand
AAATTCATCTTTTTGTAATCTGGCGTGAAATCCCAGATCCCGCGGTTGGAAAGATTCGGTGCGGTATTGGATGAATGCAGACCGCGGTTGAATGCGTTGATGACTTTCCCGAAATCCGCTTCGGCGCAAAACTTTTTCTTTTCCATTTTTTCACCTCATATCAAAAAAACAAATGGCTGTAATCCATTCGGGAATATACAGCCATTTGCGATGATTCTCAAGCCGCTGCCGGAAGATTATTCCAGTTCGGCTTCGATCAGCATGAAATCATGCTTTTTCAGCGGGAACGAGATCCGATTTCCGGAAACGGAAAGCGCTTCGCCGGTTTCCAGATTCTTCGCCGCTTTCACTTTTCCGCGGCAGGTCAGTTCCGCCGAGATGTCGCCGGTGTAGCTGCCGCAGACGATCAGCAGTTTTTTGTCTCGCCGGTAAGTGCTGGTCAGCAGTTTCGGATCGGCGGATTTGACCGGATTGGCCGGATCCCAGTAGGCGGTATAGACGCAGTCGTCCTGCCAGATTCCGAAATCATACAGGTAATTGTAAGACTTGACGATCAGCTTGTAACTGCTGCCGCGCGGAATGGTGGGACGGATCTCATGCGGCATCAGGCACGCGATCATGGTGCGGGTCGCCCAGACGCGTTTCCCGCTCTCTTTGGCGCCGATCACGATGCCGTCGAGGACGGTGGGATAAAGTCCGCCCTGAAGACCCTGACAGACCGCGCGGATGTAATCCGGCGTGAACCGTTCCTGGAAGTCATGGGAACCGTATTTCCATTCCATGCCCATGGAATTGGTGGCGAAGCCGAGCGTCGGCAGGATATTGGCGTTGGTATGGTGGACCGTGAGCCACGGTTCGATCCCGCGGTCGAGCATCGTCACGATCTGCCGCCGGTGGTATCCGCGGCTGTTCCAGAGGTTCAGACCGGGACGGATCTCGCCCTGTTCGTCGATGTAGGCATCGCCGGTCGCCCAGGAATAGTTGCAGCGGAAGAAGGTGTTGTCGTCGTAAATGCCGCGCATTCCCGCTTCGATCATTTTATCGAGGTAATAGATGGCGTAATCGGAGTAGGAGCCGCAGGCGCCGGTGGAAGAGCTTGACCATTCCCCGGCCATGGCGGGATATTCGGGCAGTCTGGCGGCGCTGTCGGAATCGCAGGTGTAGTAATAAAGCACCGGATTTTTCTTCCCGTGCAGGGATCTTGCCATGTTGAACGCCGCCCGGGTATGACCCTGAACGAAATTGCGGCGGCCGGCGGGCGCCATGTTATAGACCCAGGGTGCCTCGCGCGGGGAACTTTTCAGGACCCGGCCGACCCACTCGCTGATGTAGGCATCGTCGATGACGCCGGTCTTCACGGTCTCAGTAAGCTTGCGGATATAGTCGAAATCCTTGAACGCGGGATAGCGTCCGGCCCAGGCCGAATAGCAGCCCCAGTACGGATTGCTGGCCAGCGCGATCGAGTTTTTATTGCCCTTGTAATTGAACCCGTCTGCCCAGCCGCGCCAGCCTTTCGGCATGGGCTTCACGGGGGAGGCCTGCAGGGCAAACGTGATCGTGCGCTGACGCGGATATTTCACGGGTGCGTTGATCAGGTTCAGCCGGATGCTGACATCGCCGTTCGGATGCCGGATCAGCTCCACCGCATCGCGTTCCTTGCAGTGGACCCAGTCCTTGTCCCAGTTGGCCGCGTAACAGATACCGCGGGTATCGGTCCCCAGCCAGAGATACGGGATGAAGTTGGAGATCTTCACCTGCTGCAGATCGCGGCTCTTGAAGATGACGCCCTGTCCGGCCGGGGTGAAACCGGCAGGATTGGCGCGGATGTGTTCGCCGATCGGATGATAGAGTTCCGCAAATTCCTTTTTGACCGGAATATCGACATAGACCCGGTCGGCGTTCAGATCCGCGGGGAAGGTCAGGTCCAGAACGAGCAGACCGTCCTGTTCCATCCGGCCTTTCACTTTCATCTCTTTGCCGGCGGCGGAATATACCACCGCGGTGGCGGATTTTTTCACCGGACGGACCGAGGATTTCCCTTCGGCGGTGCGGGTTTCACCGTCTTTGACCAAATTCACGGTGACCGGTCCGGCGAGGATGGGTTTCCGCTCGGAGACGATCTGTTCGGGCAGACCGCTTTTGCCGATGGTGTAATCGCGGAGAACGGCGGAGATCACACTGCCTTTGACCTGCAGCGGAGTGAATCCGGGCAGGATCGCATCGCGTTTGCCGATCTTATTATTCTGCCATTCGAAGGACTTGACGACGAATTCCTTGGTCATCAGAGCCTCTTCGGATCCCTCCAGGGAAACGGTCATGATGTAATTGTCGTCGGCGGGTTTCGCCGGCAGTCTGAGCGCTTCATGCAGGATCAGCAGCTGTTTGTCGCCGCTGCCGACCCGTTTCCCCTTGTCAACCGGGATCTTCGCGCTGAAGATCTGTTTTCCCGCTTTGGATGCGGCCTGAAGAATCAGATCTTTTCCTTTCAGCTGTTTGGGATTGCAGGAAAGATCGAGGACAATGGAATTCAGGGAAGGATACCAGGCCATTTCGCCGGAAACTTTGGATTCGCCCTGCGCCAGGGCTTTGATCTCGTTCGATGCGAGTGTGCGGTCGTAAACCACATAATCGTCGATGGCAAAACTGCCGCCTTTCCCGCCGCCGAAAATGATCGAACCGAGTTTTTCCCCTTTGATCTCGACCGGCAGATCCTGTTCGGATGTCTTGATCCCGTTGCAGTAAAGTTCGATCCGCCTGGGCTGGACATTGATCGAGATATGAGTCCAGGACTGCGCCACCGGACGGCGGGAGACCATGATGTTCTTATGCATTTTCGGGAAATTGTGCAGGAAGAGCAGCAGGAACCCGGGATGATCCTGCAGACCGATATACCCGCTCGGCCGGAAATCCGTGCTGAAATAACGGACGTATCCCGTCTGCGTTTTGGCGTCTTTGCGGAGCCAGAAGGAAAGGTTGCCGGGAACCGGAAGTTTTCCGTTCCGGATGGAAAGACTGGCGGCTCCTTCCTTGAGATGGACGGCTTTCGAACCTTCCTTGCGTCCATCGGTCAGCACCGGCAGTTTTTTGGAGGATACTTCGGCATTTTTCGGCGCGGCGATGAAATGTTTCACGCCCTGTTCGAAATCCTGTTCGAGAACGATATGGGATTCCGGAGTGTTCCAGATCCTGGCGGGCAGTTTTGCAAGCTTGAAATCGCGCTGGAACAGCACGTCGGTTCCGTCCGAAATTTTCATCGAAAGCGAGGCGGGCGCTTCGGCGGCGAGAGTCACGGGGAGTTTCCCGCGCACGGACTGGCCGTTGATCTGCGCTTCATATTCCAACGGTTTCGAGGCTTCGAATTTCAGCGGAGAACGCGTTTCGGGATCGGCATAAAGCTGACGGACCGCGGGTGCGCCTTTCCGGAATTTGTAGGTGGGGTAGGAGGCTGAATTCATGAACCCCGCGACCGGCAGGAACGGGACCTGCTGCTTCGGCGCGGACTGGAAATTCACGCAGGAAAGGATCTTCCAGTCCAGATCGTCCAGTTTGGTCATGCCGAACGCTTTGGCGGGAATGGAGAATTCGCAGACCCACTGGTCGTTGGCGATCCGGTTGACGACTTTCATATCACCAGTGACCCATTTGCGGACGGGGAGACCGTAACCGGGGTTGTGATGATCGATTATCATCCGTCCGCCGTTGCTGATGATCATCTGGAATTCCCCGAACTTGCCCTGTTCGATGGTCCGGGCGGATTTCGGCGGATCGAACCAGAATTCAATCGAATCGTCATAGATTGGATGATTTCCGGCGTTCTTCACCAGTTTGCCTCGCGGCGGAGTTTCCACCCGCACGGCGCCGTAAAGGTTCTTTTCGTCCCAGGTCAGGAAAAGTTCCGCTTTCCGGTGGTCGATCGTCGCTCCGGTCCCGGAGATCACCAGCGCATCTTTCCATTCACCCTGTGAAATCTTCCCGTCGATGACCGGTGCTCTGGCGGTTTGCGGAACAGTGAATTCGGCTCCGGTCAGAACCATACCGGCGAACAACGCGGCCAGGAAGGCTCTCAGCTTCATTTTTCAGCTCCTCTTACTGGTATTTCCCATCGAACCAGTTGAAGAACGGACGTTTGAAGCGGTCACCCTCCGCCGCCGGCGGCAGAAAATCTTTCAATTTATGCTGTTCCACATGCCCTTCCACATAAAGGAAGTCCGCGGCACTGTTGTGACGCCAAGCGATCCCCCTGTCGAAAGTATCCTGATTCCAGGTGAAGTAATAATTGTTGAGTGAGTCTCCCACCCAGCCAACCTTGGATGGCTGCTTGATGTTCGTTAATTTTGGATAGCGTTTCGGATTGAGCATGTCTTGGACCCCATTTGTAACAGCAGTTCCCGCACTTTTGGAGACCTGTTGATTGATCGAATAAACGTAAGATGTCCCATCGTTCAATTTCGGTTTCTTAAAATTTTTATTCAGCTTTTCTTTGTCATACGCAGGACACTGCATCATCTTGGGACAATTTTCTTCCGGCCCTTTATATGCACTGCCGAAAGCTCCGACTCTCAGCAGATGATGTCCCCAATAATAGTAGCTGTAAACATTGGGGAGCGTGGCATCGTTGTACATGCTGGAATAGGTGGTCAAGACTCCGTGCATCTGTTTCAGATTGTTGACGCAGCTGATCCGCTGTGCGGCCAGTTTGGCTTTGGTCAGCGCCGGCAGCAGCAATCCTGCCAGAATGGCAATGATCGCGATCACCACGAGGAGCTCTATCAAGGTGAAATATCCTCTTTGATGATTCCCGTTCCGAACGGACGGATTGAGTTGAATTCTGTTTTTGTTCATTTTTCTCTCCTTGGTTGTTTTTTGTCGAAAATTGGTTTTCTACAATATATTATAGCCCCGAAAAAGGAATTTGACAATGATATTTTGTGCATTAGTTTTCAGGTTTTGTGCAAAAATACCATTTCCCGGATCCTGCACCTCCCATTTGATGTTTTGTTCCCTTCATGACATTGGATGCTCCGGTCACCTGAACCCGATCCCCTGATATTGCGAGGCCGGTTCGATTTTATATTCCATGGTGACGAATTCCTTGCCGCGGCGTCCGGAAAGCAGAAATTCCGCCGCTTCCCGGCTGTAACGGCCCCATTGCGTATGGATCACGGCGGCATGACGGCCGATCCGGGGCTGGTTGACCAGTCCCGATTCCGAGATCAGCAGCGGCAGACTGGTCGGAAGTCCGGTCATTTCGTAAAAATCCAGTTCGGGATCGTAATATCCCAACGGATCGGAATACAGCACCAGACCGTCGAATTTTTCTTCCGCATGCAGATGTTTCAGCCATTCCGTGCACTGCCGGAAATTCCAGTTCCGGCTCCAGAACAGAAGTTTTCCTTTCACACCGTGTCTTTTCAGCGCATCCTCGAATTTGGTCAGATCGGTTTCCTCCTCCGGCATCCCCGCATTGACCGCGAAAAGGATCCGTCCGGCACCGGCGTCCGAGAGCCAGGCGATCCCCTGTTCGAACAGCGCGGCCTGGTAATTTCGTTCGGTGACCAGGTAACAATCATTGTCCGGGAACATTTCGGGCATGTCCCAGCCGCAGTTGAGGAATGCCACGCGGCAGCGCCGTTCCCGGAACAGCGGGAACAGCGGCTCATACCACCGGCTCTGGAACATGACCATGCTGTTTGCATCCAGCTGCGACAGCTGCATCGGATTGATGTCGTCCGGATTGTTGCTGCTGGTGACCGGAATGGTGATGACACGGCGATGATATTTTTTCGCTGCCGCCAGCGCCCCCTGGATCATTCGCTGATTGGCGAGCGCACTGGTGGTATCCTCATTGAAAGAAAAATCCGGACAGGGCAGCAGCAGAGTCAACGGTTCGTCCGCTGCAGAAGACTGATCGATTCCGCCGGAGACGAAACTGCCTTTGGTGTTGCGGATGATCAGACGTTTGCCGACGAGCTTGCGCATGGCGGTCCCCAGGGTGCGCGAGGAGACTCCCATGATCTTGCAGAGTACCCGTTCCGACGGCAGTTTATCTCCGGGCTTGCAGTGCATGCGGATGTAACACTGCAAATCGGAACACAGCTTCCCAATTTTCGCCGGATAAGCCACAGAAAAACTCCTGCTTTTCGTTTCTTCAGTAATGTGATGCGTGCATTACCTTGTTGTCAAGCAGGAAGAATAAAAAAAGCCGGCTTTTTTTTCGGAAGAACTGTATCGCGTCAGTGGAACTGGGGAGATGGTCTGTCCGGAATCCGCGAACTTTTATTACAGAGAATACAGAGAATACGGAGTGCCGCGGG